>DAIRUD010000225.1:0-4122 GCA_036803565.1 Synergistaceae bacterium
GCCACCGCCGCTGCTCCAGCCGTCGTCGTCGCCGCCGTCGGCGGTGTCGATGCGTTTCACCGGCGCCAGCGAGTAGGCGGGGCCGCCCAGCTGCGCGGCGCTGAAGTTCGCGACCTCCGCGCCGTCGCTGGTGTGAAAGGCCATGATCTGGTCGGGGCCGTTGCCCCCGTTGGCGTTGGCCACCCAGAAGCGGTCGGTGGCGGAGTCGTAGACGATGCTCGTCGACCAGCCGTCGAGCGTCTTGCCGAGCGTCTTTGCCGACGACACCGCGAGCCCGGTGTCGATCATGTGCAGTTTGACGGTCGCGTTGAAGGCGTCGTCGTACTTGTGCGTCGCGAGCAGGGCCTGTCCGTTGGGGCCGAAGCAGAACGCCGCGACCTGCCCGCCGCCGAGTTCCGTCCCACTGAAGAGCGTGACCGGCGTGAGGGTCGTCGTGCCGATGTCGATCCGCTGCACCAGCGAGGCGCCGGCGTCCGCCCCCACTTCCTGGGCGCCGCCCCAGCCCGCCGCGTAGAGCTTGCCGCCGAAGGTCGCCAGCGTGTGGGTGTTCTCGGGCAGGTCGACGGACCGCTGCCGGACGAGCGCGTCGCTGAGGTTGACCAGCTTGCTGTCCCGGTAGGTCGGGGGGTAGGCGGCGTCGGCGACGGTGAAGAGTGCGAAGAGTTCCCCTCCCAGCTGCGCCAGCGCGACGCCCTTACCCGTGTAGCCCTCGGGCAGCGTGGTGTTGTCGAAGTTCCACTCGTCGACCTTGGTGAAGTTGTTCGTCTCCACCTTGACCACCTTGCCGTCGTAGCTGATGGCGTAGAGGTAGCCGAACAGGTACTCGACGTCGTAGATGTTCTTGACGTTGGTCCACGTCGTGTTGCGGATCGGTTTCGAGAGGTCGTCGGGGTCGTAGACGTAGATGTTGTCCTCGCCCGTCGCCGAGCGCTCGATGACCAGCATGCGGTTGCCGTAGTTGTAGGCGTGGACGATCGCGTCGCCGCCGAAGTTGGCGATGCCGCCGTCCAGCACGGCGAACGCGCCGTCGACCGTGCCGATGCGGCCGAGCGTGCCGTTCGTGTAGTCGGACGTGGTGAAGGCGATGTCCGCATGGAGCGGCGCGCAGAGAACAAGGGCGAGAACAAAGGCCGCCAGGGCCGCCGTGACGTTTCGTTTCATGATTCTCTCCTCCTCCAGGTATCGGCCTGTCGGCCGATGGCGATACGCAGATGTCGGTTCCCGTCCGCAGGGCCGCCGGGGCCCTTGTCGCGTCGCGCGGTGCGACGCCGCGCCGTCCGCCTCCTTTCCCCATGCCGCAACGCACAAGACGGGAGATGCCGCGTGGGCCTCTCCCGTCCGCAAGGGAAAGCAACGGACCAACATTGCGCCCACGCGCAGGGATTCGCCGCATCCCTCCCGGTGTCCTGACTCCCGTTCTCCCTACTCCCGCGCCTTCCCGCCCGAATCCAAGGCAGTGGCGTTCGCGGTTTCGTCCCGGTTACAGTAGCGGGGCTGCTCCGGCCTTGCACCGGATTCCCGAGGGGTTTCGATGATGTAACGATCGTGCCGGTGTTTCTGTTGTCGCCGTGTCGGGCAATTATAGCGCCTCCCCCGCCGCTCGGCAAGCGGGGCGGCCCGCGGCCCTGCGGACGAGCGCACAAGACGGGAAATTCCTGCGCTCCCGTTCCGCGCGGAAAGCGTGTTTGGCCGTATGTCTCGCTTGACAAAGGATTTCGGCCCATACTACAATCAAAGCGTCCTTATTTGAGCGCAAAAATACAATATAGAAAGGTGGCGTGGCGCATAGCGGATACGAAAGACGGGACCGACCGCTCGTGAAGAACATTCTGCAAACTGCGAAGGAGTGAAGTGGATTGATGTATTCGAAGCTCAAGAAGAACCGCGTCCTGTTGTCCTTGTTCGTCGCCCTGTTCGCGGCGATGGCGCTGCCCGCCGTCGCGCTCGCGGACGCCAAACTGACCCTGAAAATTCCCGACGGGGTCCCCGCGGACGCCCTGACCTTTACGGTGCACAAGGGGATTCCCTCCCCCTCCAGCATCACCGACGCCGTCATAGCGCGCGACACCGTCGAGATCCCGGCGGAGGCCGACGGCAGCTACCTCATCAAGGAAGCCGGAACCTACTGCTATTATCTGAAGGGCACCGGCTACTACAGCGTCTGCAAGCTCTTCAACGTCACCGAGGCACAGGTGACCGCCGGCGAGACGATCGAGAGGACGCTGGAGACCAGCGCCATCGGCGGCAACGGCTACGAGCCCGGCAACCCCGCGCTCGCCAACACGCCCGCCAACTACGCCACCGAGCTTCTCGACAACCGCGACAAGATCCTCGGCGTCTGGACGGACGAGATCCTCAAGCACTTCACCACCGATAACCTCGTGGGCTACAAGGCGATGACGACCCCGGCCTTCACCGAGAACCTGGCGGCGCACCAGTTCACCAGCCAGGAGCAGATGATGGACTTCGTCAAGAAGGCCGTCGACGCCGACGACCGCGCACACCTCTTCATCCTCGGCAATACCGCCAACTACAAGTTCGAGATGCCCCTCGTCATCATCACGACGTCGGAGATCCCGGCCAATGCGACCTTCGAGCAGGCCGCCGCGATCATCCGCAACAACGGCAAGCTCAACGTCTGGCATCAGGCCCAGATCCATCCCAACGAGCCCGCCGCCGGCGAGTCGGCGCTGGTCATGCTGCAGGAGATGCTGGGCGACTACGGCAAGCCCCTGCTGGAGAAGATCAACTTCATCAGCATTCCGCGCCTCAACCCCGACGGCTCGTACCTCTTCACCCGCGTGACCTACGGCGGTTTCGACATGAACCGCGACCACATGCGCCTCCAGGCCATCGAGCTGGACTACGCGCACAAGGCCTTCAGCGCCATCATGCCGGAAGTGACCATGGACAGCCATGAGTTCACCTACTACGGCGCCAACAGCGCGGACCTCTACATGAACAGCGCGGACGACATCCAGAGCACGCCTGCCAGCAGCCTCAACAACAACCCCAAGGTCAACGCGTTCGCCATGGACGTCGTCTCGACGAAGATCCACCAGGATCTCAAGGCGGCGGGCCTGCGCAACTACCACTACGGCTACACCGTCAACAACCCCATCGGCCGCGCCTACTACGGCCTCTTCGACGCCATCTCGATCCTCATCGAGACGCGCGGCATCGGCGCCGGCAAGCAGAACTTCCCGCGCCGCGTCTTCGCCCAGGTCGTGACGGTGAAGTCGATCACCGAGACCGCGGCGGAGCACGCCGAGGAGATCCGCAAGATGGTGGCCGACGCCCGCGCCGAGATCGTCGCCAAGGGCGCGAAGTATGACGCGAACGACGTGCTCGCCCTGCACCAGACGGTCTCCGGCAACACCAAGACTCCCTTCACCGCCGACCGCATCCGCTACAACATGGACGGCACGGTGGAGTCGAGCAAGGCCAACGCGCTCGACATGAACGACACCATCACCCGCAGCCGGCCGCGCCCGACGGCGTACGTCATCCCCAAGGACGCGAAGGGCATCGACTTCCAGCTGGCCCGCTACATCACCGAGAGCCAGGGCGGCGAGATCTACGAGATCAAGCCGGGAACCACGGCCAACGTGCAGCAGTACTTCCACGTCGGGGACTACGACTACAACGGCAGGAACGCCGGCTTCACCGCCGACCTCCGCGGCGCGCAGGACGTGACGTTCGAGAACGGCGCCTATGTCATCCCCATGGACCAGGTCGCGGGCAACGTGCTGGGCATGCTCTGGGAGCCCGACGTCAACGACAGCAACGGTTACAACGGTACGCTCGTGCAGTCGAAGATCATCTCCTACGACACGACGACCATGAACTACCCGTACTATCGCTTCACCGGCGACAACCCGCGCACGGCGCTGCCGAAGTGGGACGGCCAGACGGATCCCGATCCCGATCCGGACCCCGATCCTGATCCCACCATCGGGCACGGCGACGGCAACTGCGACGCCGGCTTCGGCGCCTTGGCGCTCGTGGTCGGACTGGGCGCGCTCGCCCTGCGCCGCAAGGACTAGGACACAGACCGCGGGGCTCCGCCCCGCACCCCGGCAGGGGATGCGATCCCCTGCACCCCCGGTCCGCAAAACGCCC
>DAIRUD010000226.1:0-4119 GCA_036803565.1 Synergistaceae bacterium
ACGCGCCACGATGGCCGGTGATGATCTCCGTAGCGATTTAGAAATAGAATCACCCAAAAAAAAGACCCCCGAAGGGGTCTTTTTTATTGGACGATCTCTTTGTGATGCGGTTGCGTTCCGAGAATTAGTCCTTCCTGCGAAGGGCGAGGGCTCCCAGACCGGCTACGAGCGCCAGCGCGCCGAAACCCGCGTCGCAGTTGCCGTCGCCGTGCCCGATGTAGTCGGGATCGGGATCAGGATCGGGGTCCGGATCCGGGTCGGGATCGGGATCCGTCGCGTCGAGCGGGGTCGCCAACACGTCGAAGGAGTAGTACCCGTCGCCGTCCGTCACGATCTCGCTCGGGGCGATCTCGATGTAGTCACGGTTCATCCCGCTGTCGTGGCCGACCGTCTTGGCGGTGTACGCGTCGGTCGTCGTGTCGTAGACGAACCACTTCCTCCTGGCGCCGTCGGAGGGCAGGAAGGCCCGCAGGTTGGCCGTGAGATCCGGCTCGCCGTAGACCGTCATCGTCTGCCCGTAGACCGTCCTGCCCAGTGCGGAACGGACGGAGGCCAGCTCGGACATGCCGAACGCCTGCGCGTTGTAGAGGAAAACCTCGGTGAAATCGAGCACCGGCATCTGGACCTCGAGCGTGTTGGGGATGGCATCGCTCTTCTCGTAGCGGTAGAACGGCATCTCCTTATTCAGCACGACGTCCATGTTGGCGAGGTCCTTGCCCGCCCAGGAGCGCATGGAGGTCGGTTCGAAGAGCGCGGCGATGTAGTTGCCCATCTGCTGCTTCATGGGGAAGACGTAGCTGCCCGCCGGGAAGGTCTTGGTGATCGTGTTGGCCTCGGCCTTGTTGATGCGCGCGGACGAGCCGAAGCTGGGCGACGCGGCCGCCGTCTCCGTCACCGTATACGCGGCGACCTCGATCTCGGTGTCCTGCGTCAGGCGCTCGAAGGAGATGCCGAGGTTGCTCATGCGGAAGGCGATGGTGTCCGCCATGACGTAGCTGCCGTCGACGATGTAGGCGTAGGGACGGGTGACCTCGATCGTCGGGGTCGTGCCGAAGCGCGAGTTGCGGCGGACGCCGGGGATGTCCTCGGAGGAGCCGTCCTGCAGGTAGATGCCGTACGTCTCCACGTTGGTGTAGTTCAGCTTGGCGTAATCCTGACGGATCGCGATCTTCTTGGCGGTGCCGACATCGTTGAGGACGGCCGCCCTGGCGCTGGAGACCGTGCGCATGATGTTGTCCGCGTCATCCGCGATGGCCTGGATGAGGTAGCGGCTCGTCAGGTACTGGCCCATGACGCGGCGCGGATACTCCCAGCGGCCGCCGGCGCTGCGGCTCTCGGTGAGCATGCTGATCGCCGGGGTCAGGCCGAGCGTGTTGCGGGCTGTGCCGGGATCGAAACCGCCCTCCGTGCTGACGCGGAAGTTGTCGTAGTGCGGCACGTTGCCGTTGGCGTCGACCCATGCCTTCATCTTCTCGCGCTCCGCCTCCGTCGGCAGTTGATCGAGCGAGACGAGGCCGGTTGCGGCGGCGCTCAGCGTGGGCTCCTCCGCGGACATGTTGAAGCCGTAGCTGCCCTCGACGTAGGGTGCCCAGAAGAAGGTGCCGGACGGGTTGGTCGGCTGCCCGAGGCCGGCGATGACCTTCTGCTGGATCTGCTCGTTCATGTTGCGGATGCTCTCGGGGATCAGCAGGTTGTTGCCCCACTGCGTGGTCATCGTCTCCTTGTAGTAGGAGAGGGTGCCGGGGAAGGGATCCCGCAGCACCAGGCGGCCGTCCTTGCCCGTCTTGTAGACGAAGCTGTCGCCCCGCGGCTCCTTGACCGGCAGTCCGAAATAGCCGCTCGATCCGTACTCGTGGGCATCGAGGGCGACCTCGGGTTTGTACTCGGCGAGGATACGGGCGTTGGCCCGGGACGCCGGGGTGCCCAACCAGAGGTTGTCGCGGTTCTGGTCGAGACCGGCCATGATGCCGCCGCCGTACTCGCTGATGCCGCCGCCCTCGCCCTGGGAGACGTGGTAGTTGGGTGCGCCGGTGCCCCAGGTGTCGCCGGAGACGAGGCTGGTTCCGCGCTGATGGAGCTTCGTGCCGTCGCCGTTCATGCGCGGCAGGATGACCACGGACACCTTGTCGAGGATGCCTTCGAAGTCCGCGTGCCCGCGCGCCAGGCGCTGCGCGAGGAGGATCGCGCCGCTGCTGGCGGCGTTTTCATTGCCGTGGACCTGCGCGCGCAGGTAATAGATCGGTTTGCCCAGGGCGCGCAGATTGGCGCCGCTGGGGTTATCCAGCTTCGGCTTGCTGAAGACGAGCAGGGGCATACGGATGCCCTTCGGGTAGTCCCCGATGTAGCGGATCGTCATGTTGTCCTTGGGCAGGCTCTCCAGATAGGCGTTCATCTGGGCGTTGGTGAGGAACTTGACGATGCCGTCCGGGTCGTTGTAGTTGTCGTTCATTCCGCCTGCGAAATCGGGATGATCGCCGAACTCCGCCATGTCGGGGTCGGCAAAGTGTTTGCGGACCTCGGGCGAGTACTGGCGCAGGGGTTTTTCCACTCGGTTGTTGTCGGCGTCGCGAATGCCGAACCAGAGGTAACGGAGGCTGCCGTGGTCGGCGGTCCAGTTGCCGGGAACGTCACCCTCGATCGCGGGCTTTCCCTTGGAGTTCGCGGCGAAAGCAACCGCTGCGCAGCAGCACAGCAGGACGAAGACGATGGCGACGAGACGCAATTTCTTGAAGCCCTTCAATCGGTGCATGAACAAACCCCCTCCTTCATTTTGCAGTTGCCCGGCCGTATCCGGAAAACGCGGTTTCCCTCCTTTCTTTCGCGGACAGGGCCGGTGCAATGCGACGACTAGTTGCCCTTCCGTCGGTCGCGGGTCGATTTCGAAGAAACGATATGCCGCGAGCGGATCACAGGGCGGGTGAGCGTAAATCACGGGGCGCGACACCCATAATAGCATAAGAATGGTCCTTGTGTTTTGTCAATGGGGAAGCACCGGAGCGAATTTCCCGCATCTTACTTCAACGGCCGAACGGTTAATTGCAGTTGAGGGCCCTCCCTTGCAAATTGCCAGCCAGTCGCGTCCAAGCCGGCATTTTTCGCGAATCTTGTGGCGTGTTGGGGATTATGATAGTATTTCGCATGCAACAACGTTGTATCTGATTGCGGAGGTGACGCGAATGCCCGGGGAAAACGGTACGGAGGCGCGGGAGCGATCCGTCAGGGAGATGTTGCGGAGCGCGGGGCTCAAGATAACGCCCCTGCGTGTGCAGGTCCTGGAGTTTCTGATCGATGCGGGGCGCCCTCTCTCGCACGCCGACGTCCACGCGGTGCTGCCGGATCTGGACCGCGTGACGCTGTACCGGACGCTGGCGTCGTTTGTGGAGTCGGACATCGCGCACCAGGTGCAGGGACAGGACGGGACGTGGCGCTTCTGCGCCCACAGCCGGGACGAAGACTGCTGTCCCGGCAACCACCCGCACTTTCTCTGTGAGGCGTGCGGCACGATGATCTGTCTCACCGGGCAGAGCATGCCGCGGGTGGAGGTGCCGCCCCAGTGCCGCGTCGCCGGGAAGCAATTCGTCGTTTACGGAAAATGCCCCGCCTGTGCGCAAAAGGATGTCTGATGCCCGTTTCGCACGAACGCGGATAACGAGGAGCGGTGGAGAATGAAGTGGACGGAGATTACGCTGGAGGAGGCCGTGGGGAGGCCCCTTGCGCACGATTTGACGAAAATCGACGCGAAGAGCGGGACGAAGGGTGCGCGCTTCAAGAAGGGGCAGATCGTCACCGAGGCGGACCTGCCGGTGCTGCGGGAGATGGGCAAGGAGCACCTGTCGATCCTCGAACTGGAGCCGGGGGAGATGCACGAGGACGATGCCGCGGAGGCGCTGTGCGCCGCGCTGCGGGGGGATAACTGCACCCCGACGCCGCCGGCCGAGGGGCGGATTACGCTGAAGGCCGACTGCGACGGCCTGCTCTCCTACGATCCGGACATGGTGCATCGGGTCAACGAGGACCCGGACTGGGTGTTGGCGACGATGACGCCGCACCGCCAGGTGCGCGCCGGGCAGCCGATCGCGGGGTTCCGCATCCGCCCGCTGGCGATGGAGCGCGCGCGGG
>DAIRUD010000227.1:0-4105 GCA_036803565.1 Synergistaceae bacterium
CCCGCCCGCCGCCTTGCCGCCCCGGCGTATGGCGGAACGCATACCGACAAATCCCGCCCGGAACGTCCCGGCTCGCCGCGAGAACTACTTTCCGGCGATCACTTCGATCTCGACGAGCCCGCCCAGGGGCAGCGCCGAGACCGCGACGCAGGAACGCGCCGGCGGATCGGCCTGGAAATAGCGGCCGTAGACCTCGTTGAAGGCCTTGAAATTCCCCATATCGGTGAGAAAAACCAGCGCCTTGACGACGTTCGCCGTCGTCAACCCCTGCGAGGCGAGCAGCCCCTGCACGTTTTTCATCGCCTGTTCCGCCTGCGCGGCGACATCGTCGCCGGCGAGCTTGCCGGTCGCCGGATCGAGGCCGAGCTGCCCCGAACAGTACAGGACATCCCCGCACCAGACGGCCTGGCTGTAGGGCCCGATCGCCCCCGGAGCCTTGTCGGTGGAAACCGTTTTCTTCATCATTTCTGACGCCTCCTCGTTGCGGTTTTTTTCCCCTTCGCGGGCACGGCGGGGCGGGCGCCGCGGATCGTGCGCATGCCCGCGTACCGCGCCGCGTCGCCCAGCACCTCCTCGATGCGGAGAAGCTGATTGTACTTGCAGACCCGGTCCGTGCGGGCCAGCGCGCCGGTCTTGATCTGCCCCGTCGCGGTGGCGACGGCGAGATCGGCGATAAACGCGTCCTCCGTCTCCCCGGAACGATGCGAAACGATCGCGCCGTAGCCGGACGTCTTGGCCATCTCGATGACCTCCAGCGTCTCGCTCAGCGTCCCGATCTGATTGAGCTTCACGAGGATGGCGTTGGCGATGCCCTCCTCGATGCCGCGGGCGAACCGCTTGGGGTTGGTCACGAACAGGTCGTCGCCGACCAGCTGCACGTTCTTGCCGATCTTCTCGGTGAGCAGCGCCCAGCCCTCCCAGTCCTCCTCGGACATGCCGTCCTCGATGCTGACGATGGGATAGTTCGCGCAGAGCTCCGCGTAGTAATCGGCCAGCTCGTCGGCCTTCATCTTGCGCCCCTCGCCCTTGAGGTCGTAGACGCCCTTGGCGTAGAATTCCGTCGCCGCCACGTCCATCGCCAGACTGATCTGGACGCCCGGTTCGTAACCGGCCTCGGAGATCGCGTCCACGAGGAAGGTCAGGGCCTCCGCGTTGGCCTTGAAGTTCGGCGCGAAACCGCCCTCGTCGCCGACGGCCGTCGCATGCCCGGACTTCTTGAGGATCTTCTTCAGCGCATGGTATGTCTCCGCGCCCATCCGCAGCGCCTCGGCGAAGGACCCCGCGCCGTGCGGCACCAGCATGAACTCCTGAATATCGAGGTTGTTGTCGGCGTGCGCGCCGCCGTTCACGACGTTCATCAACGGCGTCGGCAGCAGATAGGGACCGAGGCCGCCGATATAGTTCCACAGCTCCATCTCGTGCGAGGCGGCCGCCGCGCGCGCGCAGGCCAGCGAGACGCCCAGGATCGCGTTCGCCCCCAGCTTCGCCTTGTTCTCCGTCCCGTCCAGCTCGATCAGCATGGCGTCGATCTCCGCCTGGTCGGAGGCATCGTAGCCGACGAGCGCGGCCTCGATGAGCGAGTTGACGTTCTCCACGGCCTTGCGCACGCCCTTGCCGCCGTAACGCTCGCCGCCGTCCCGCAGCTCGACCGCCTCGAAACTGCCGGTCGAAGCGCCGCTCGGCACGCTCGCGCGCCCGATGACGCCGTCCTCGAGCCACACTTCCACCTCGACGGTCGGGTTGCCGCGCGAATCGAGAATTTCCCTTCCCTGCACGCCTATGATCTCAGACATCCGTATCGCCTCCTTCATCGTCGCCGACGTCCGACGCCTCCCCCCAGGGGAGCTCGTCCTCCGCAAGACGCCGGTCCTCCAACACGGTAACGGCGGGCGCGCCGCGTTTGAGCGCCCGTTCGTCGACCGAGAGCACTTCGACCCGTATCGCCCGCCGCGGATAGGCCACGACGATCTCGTCGCCGGACCGCACCTCAGCCGCGGGCTTGACCTTTCCCCCGCGCAGGCGCACCGCCCCGACCTCGACCATTTCGGCGGCCAGGGTGCGGCGTTTGACCAGGCGGGAGAGTTTGAGAAACTTATCGATCCGCATCGGCGAAAGCGCGCCGCGACAACGCGGTCAATCGAGGAAATCCTTCAGCCTGCGGCTCCGGCTCGGATGCCGCAACTTGCGCAGCGCCTTCGCCTCGATCTGGCGGATGCGCTCCCGCGTCACGCCGAAACGCTTGCCGACGTCCTCCAGCGTGTGCGCATGCCCGTCCTCGAGGCCGAAGCGCAGTCGCAGCACCTCGCGCTCGCGGTCGCTCAGGTCGGCGAGCATCTCCTCGAGCTGCTCGCGCAGGATCATGCTGGCGGCGACCTCCTCGGGGTTGGGCATGTCCTTGTCCTCGAGGAAATCCCCCAGCTGGCTGTCCTCCTCCTCGCCGATCGGCGTCTCGAGCGAGACGGGCTCCTGCGCGATGCGCTGGATCTCCTCGACGCGCTCGGGTGAGATCTCCATCTCCGCCGCGATCTCCTCCGCCGTCGGCTCCCGTCCCAGGCGCTGCACCAGCTGCCGCGAGATGCGGATCAGCTTGTTGATCGTCTCGACCATGTGCACCGGGATGCGGATCGTCCGCGCCTGGTCCGCGATGGCCCGCGTGATCGCCTGCCGGATCCACCAGGTGGCGTAGGTGCTGAACTTGAAACCCTTCTGATAGTCGAACTTCTCCACGGCGCGGATCAGGCCGAGGTTGCCCTCCTGAATCAGGTCGAGGAAGAGCATGCCGCGCCCGATGTACTTCTTGGCGATGCTGACGACGAGCCGCAGGTTGGCGTCGACGAGATGCGCCTTGGCGACCGGATCGCCCGCCTCGACGCCCTTCGCCAGCTCCACCTCCTCCTCCGCCGTGAGCAGGGAGATCTTGCCGATCTCCCGTAGGTACATGCGCACGGGATCGGAAAGCGGCAGCTCCTCCAGCACGGCGTCGTCCTTGCCCGAGACGAGCGGCAGAGCTTCCTCCTCCGTCTCGTCCTTGTCCTTCGGCTCGTCGACGACGTCGATGCCGAGCTCCATGATATTGAGGTAGATGTTGTCGAGAATATCGGCGGAGAGGATCTCCTTGGGCAGCCGTTTCTCTATGTCCTCATATGTGACGAAGCCCTTTTCGCGACCCGTGTGCAGGAGATCCTTGATGCTGTCGATGTAGTCCATCATCTCCTCGACGGGCATCTCCTGTCCGTGCGCGGCGACGGGCGCCAACGCCTCCTCTTCCTCCCGCACCCCGGGCTGGACGTTTTCGTCCTCCGTCCTGATATCGTCCTCCATGGCATCCTCCTTTCCGGAGCGCACCTTCATATCCTTAGCCACGGCCACGCCTCCCTTTCGTTCTCATCGCCCACTTCTGATATTCCGCGCGGTCCTCCTCCGTCGCTTCGCCGGAGGCCATCCGCGATTTCAACTCCTCGTAGCGCTTCTGCGCCGCGTTCGTGCGCAGCGCGTCCAACAGACCGGCGAAGTGCTCCTCATCGAGGTTCTCCCTCCCCAGCACCGCGTCGCCGCGCGCGATCCGCTCCGGGCAGGCGCGCTCCTGCATACTTCGCCAACGCGCGTCGAGTTCGTCGGGGGCCTCCCCGGCGAGCAGCGCGGAGACGATCTCGATCGCCGCCTCGTCGGCAAAACAGGGCAACAGTTCCGTTCCCGACAGCGGCAGGCACAGCTGCGGGTTTCGCCAGAGCAGGCTGCACACGGCGCACTCCAAGTCGAGCGCCCGCTGCGCCTCCCGCCCCATCGGCACGGACGGGTTTCCTTCGTCCTCTCCCTCTATATATACGCACGACGGTACCGCTTCACCTTCTGCGTAAAATACGGATTTTTTCTCCCGCTCCCGCTCGCGCGCCTTTCGCCTCGTCGCGATATCCGCGGCGATCTCGTGCTCCAGGACGCCGAAGCCCGCCGCGATGCGCGGCAGATAGGGCTGCACGTCGAGCTGCGGCAGCGAGGCGAAGCCGTCCAGAAGGTCCTCGGTCGCCCGGTGCCGCTTTCCCGGCAGACGCAGATCGGCCTTGCGCACGTGCAGGGACGCGGCATCGTCTTCCGCGAACACCGCCAC
>DAIRUD010000228.1:0-4063 GCA_036803565.1 Synergistaceae bacterium
ATCTCCAGCAGCCTGGGGATGTCCGCCTCGGGGATGACGCCGCCGCCGAAGACGACGATGTCCGCCGCGTTCTTCTCCTTCAGCAGGTCGACGATGACCTTGAAGTAATGCTCGTGCGCGCCGGAGAGGATGGAGATGCCGATCGCGTCGGCGTCCTCCTGGATCGCCGTCTCGACGATCTGCTCGGGCGTCTGGCGCAGCCCCGTGTAGATGACCTCCATGCCCGCGTCGCGGAAGGCGCGCGCGATGACCTTCGCCCCCCTGTCGTGGCCGTCGAGGCCGGGTTTTGCAACAACTACTCTGATCTTATCCGCCATGATGTTCTACCTCCTCAAGCAGGCCGGGCCTACAGGACCACGTTCTCTTTGTATTCCCCGAATACTTCGCGCAGTACGCCGCAGATTTCGCCCTCCGTGGCGTACACGCGCACCGCGTCGATGATCTTCGGCATGAGATTGCCGTCGCCCTGCGCGGTCTTGCGGATCTCCTCGAGGGTGTCCTTCACCTTGACGTTGTCGCGGCCTTCCTTCATCTTCCGTAGCTTCGCGACCTGCCCTTCCCCGACGGAGGGGTCGACGCGCAGGAGCTGGCGAGCGGAATCGTCCTCCTCGACCTGGAACTTGTTGACGCCGACGACGATCTGGTCGCTCGACTCGACGGAGCGCTGGTACTCGTACGCCGCGTCCTGAATCTGCTGCTGCGGGTAGCCCTTTTCGATGGCGGTCATCATGCCGCCGAGGTCGTCGATCTTCTTGATGTACTCCCACGCGCCCTCCTCGATCTGCTTGGTGAGGGACTCCACCGCGTAACTGCCGGCCATGGGGTCGACGATGTTGGTGATGCCGGACTCGTAGGCGACGATCTGCTGCGTGCGCAACGCGATGCGGACGGATTTGTCCGTGGGCAGCGCCAGCGCCTCGTCGAGGCTGTTGGTGTGCAGCGATTGCGTGCCGCCCATGACCGCGGCCATCGTCTGGATGGCGACGCGCACGATGTTGTTCTCCGGCTGCTGCGCCGTCAGGGTGGAGCCCGCCGTCTGCGTGTGGAAGCGCAGCATCTGCGCCGACTTGTCGGTGACGCCGAAGCGTTCCTTCATGATGCGGCCCCAGACCTTGCGGGCGGCGCGGAACTTGGCGATCTCCTCGATGAAGTCGTTGTGGGCGTTGAAGAAGAAGGAGAGGCGCTTGCCGAAGAGGTTGGGATCCTGCCCCTTGTCGATGGCGGCCTGCACGTAGGCGATGCCGTCCGCCAGCGTGAAGGCGACCTCCTGGATGGCGGTGGAACCCGCTTCGCGGATGTGATATCCGGAGATGGAGATGGTGTTCCACTTGGGGACGTTGTTGCTGCAGAACTCGAAAATATCGGTAATGAGCCGCATCGAGGGCTTGGGCGGGAAGATATAGGTCCCGCGCGCGATGTACTCCTTGAGGATGTCGTTCTGGATGGTGCCGCCCAGCGCGTCCGGCTTGATGCCGTTCTTCTCCGCCACGGCGATGTACATGGCGAGCAAGACCGACGCCGGCGCGTTGATCGTCATGGACGTCGTGACCTTGTCCAGCGGGATGCCGCCGAAGAGGATCTCCATGTCGGCGAGGCTGTCGATGGCGACGCCGACCTTGCCGACCTCGCCCTGCGCCATCGCGTGGTCCGAGTCGAAGCCGATCTGCGTCGGCAGGTCGAACGCGACCGAGAGGCCCGTCGTCCCCTGGCCCAGCAGGTAGCGGTAGCGCTCGTTCGACGCCTCCGCCGTGGCGAAGCCCGCGTACTGGCGCATCGTCCAGAAGCGGCCGCGGTACATCGTCGGCTGGACGCCCCGCGTGTAGGGATACTCGCCCGGGAAGCCGAGATCGGCCGCATAGTCGACGTTGTTCGTCTCCTCCGGGGTGTAGATACGCTCCACCGGGATGCCGCCGCCGGTGGTGAACTTCTCCTTGCGCTCGGGGTTTTTCGCGAGCGTTTTCTCCACTGCCGCTCCGTAACGTTGCTTGCCGCTTTTTACTTCCTCCAACTGCTTCTCTTCGAACACAGACTTTCGCCTCCATTGACCGGGCCAAAGGAATTTCTTCTACGATTTTCGCCCGAGAGTCTCAGGTCTCATTATCGATCAATCCAGTGAAAAAAACAAGATTGTCTACGCAACTTCGGAAAATTCGATTCAATTCAAAGCGAAACGCCCTTTGGCACTGCTTTCGCGCCTATTCGCAATTTCCCCCGTGCCTTCGGCGAGAAATGATGAAGGAGCGGGGTTGCCCGTCGGGGTCGCGCGGGCTCGGACGAGGCGGTTGCCGGAATGCCTGCGCCGTTCGCGCAAAGCCCGCCGCCTTCCGCGGGTGTCCCGGCGTGTTTCGATTCGTAAATTTTCCTTGGGCGGAAGCGGAAAATAGGATATGATTGTCATGGTGATGCGACTTTTTTGCCGAAAGCGGCGTGATGGAGGTGTTTCGAGTGGAGATGGCGTCGTGTATCGCTTGCGGAAAGATTTTTGGAGCCACCGGCAATCCGGTATGTCCAGCCTGCCGTAAACTCCTGGATATCGTCTATGAAAAGGCGCGCGCGTATCTCAGAGACAACCAAAAGGAGCGCTTGGACGCGAAGGCGCTTGCCAAGGCGATCGACGAGGACGTGCGCCTCGTCGAGATTCTCGTGGCGGAGGGCCGTTTCGACGAAGGCGACGCGCCGCGGGAAAGCGACGACGAGCGCAAGCGCAAGCGCCTGCTGGAAGATCTTCAGAAGAACCTGTCCGCCCCGGCGGCGAGAAAGGAGGGCGGCCCGGCGACGTATGCCAGCGGCCGACACGGAAAAAATGAAGGATAGAACGTTTGGGATCGAAAACATCACGGAGTCCGTCTTTTGGCTCGGCGCCAACGACAGGGAGACGGATAAATTCGAGGCGCTGTGGGAGTTGCCGCAGGGAATGGCCTACAATTCCTACCTCCTGTGCGGCGAGAAGACGGTGCTCATCGACACGGTGAAGAGCGCCTATATGGACGATTTCCTCTATCGCCTGCACCGCCTGCTGGAGGGGCGTCCTCTGGACTATGTGGTCGTCAACCACATGGAGCCGGATCACTCCGGCGCGATGGAGCTGCTCCACCGTCTCTATCCCGACGTGAAATTCATCGGCAACGCCAAGACCATCGAGATGATGGGGAACTTCTACGGCATCCGCGACCGCTGCCTGGAGGTCAAGGACGGCGAAATGCTCGACCTCGGCGACCGCAAGCTCGTCTTCGCCTTCGTGCCGATGGTGCACTGGCCGGAGAGCATGGTGACGTACGACGCGACGGACAAGATCCTCTTCTCCAACGACGTCTTCGGCGGTTTCGGCGCGGTAGAGGGCGGCCTGTTCGACGACGAGGCCAACCACGATTGGGCCGTCTACGAGATGATGCGCTACTACGTGAATATCGTCGGCCGTTTCTCCAAGCCCGCCGCGAAGGCGCTGGAGAAGGTCCGGACGCTGGACATCGCGATGATCTGCCCTTCGCACGGCCCGATCTGGCGCCGCAACCTCGAGGAGGTCATCTCCCTCTACGAGAAGTGGAGCCGCCAGGAGACGGAGGAGGGCGTCGTCGTCGTATACGGGTCGATGTACGGCAACACCAAGGTGGCGTCGGACGTCATCGCGCGCAGCCTCAGCAAATCGGGCGTCAAGAGGGTGCAGGTCTACGACGTCTCCCGCGCCAACATGTCCTATATCACGACCGACATCTGGCGCTATCGCGGGCTCATTCTCTCGGCCTGCACCTATAATCTGGAGCTTTTCCCGCCGATGGCCGCGCTGCTGCGGTTGCTGGAGAATAAGAACATGCAGGGTCGCCACATCGGCCTCTGCGGCACGTACAGCTGGGCCAGCGCCGCGCTCAAGGAAATGCGGGAGTTCGTGGATCGCAGCAAGGGCGGCTGGAAACCCGTCGAGCCCTTCGTGGAGATCAAATCCTATCCGCGCCCGGAGGACATCGAGAGCTGCGAGCTGCTCGGCCGGAAGATGGCGGAGGCCGTGAAGGGCTGATTTGCCGTACATGGAGAGCGTTGCTCAGGTGCGCGCGATCCGCAGGATCGC
>DAIRUD010000229.1:0-4059 GCA_036803565.1 Synergistaceae bacterium
CGGCCGTGGTTCCGTCGCGGCGGGCGTGCAGCAGGCCGATCAGCGCGTCCGATTCGACTTCCTCGTCGGTCCCGCCGCCGCGGATCTGATCGACCATTGCCGTCAGCGTGTCGAGGCAGCGGAAGAGCAGGTCCACGTCGTCGGAGTTGAGCACGAGGCTGCCGGAGCGCACGAGCCCCAGCAGATCCTCCATGGAGTGCGTGAGGGCCGCCATCTTCTGGAAGCCCATCGTCGCCGACATGCCTTTGAACGTATGCGCCACACGGAAAATTTCGTTGATGGTGTCCATGTCGCTCTGGTTGCTCTCCGCGGCCAGGAGAAGCTCGTTGAGGTGGGCAAGGTTGTCTCCCGCCTCGTCCAGAAAGACGCCGAGATATTGGTTTACGTCCATGCTTGCCATCGTTATTCCCTCCCGATCACTCTGCGCCGCGCTGATGCGCACCGATGCGCTCCAGCGCCTTCGCGATCGCGGGCAGCGGCAGGATTTCGTCCGCCAACCCGGCCTCGACGACTGCGCCCGGCATTCCATATATCACGCACGTTTCCTTCGATTCGGCGATGACGTAGGCGCCCTTTTCGCGCAGGCGCTTCGTTCCGTCCAATCCGTCCTTGCCCATCCCCGTCAGAATCAACGCCACGACGGCTCCGCCGACGGCGTCCGCCGCGCTGGAAAAGAGGACGTCGGCGGCGGGGCGGACGGAGCGCACCGGCGGCGCGTCCGACAACCGGCACACCAACTCCTTGCCCGCCGCGCGTTCGACGCACAGGTGAAAGCCGCCCGGCGCGATGTAGGCCGTTCCGCTCCTGACCGGCATCCCCTGCTCCGCCTCGACGACGTGGAGCGCGCTGCGCTCGTCGAGACGATGCGCGAAGGAGGTGGTAAAACCGGGAGGCATGTGCTGCACGACCATAATCGGAAAGGGGAACGCGGCGGGAAGCATGGGGATGACCTCCTGCAACGCCATCGGACCGCCCGTCGACGCGGCTACCACCAGCAATTCCGGTCGACGCGCGGCTTCGCGTCGACTCTGCGGCGCACCGCCCGCCCGCGTCGGGGACGGCGGCAGAGGCGCGGGGCTGACATTGCGCAGCAACGCGCGGCTCGCCCCCAGAACGGTCTCGCGCAACTCCTCCCCGACCTTTTCCATATCCAGCGACACCGTCCCGGAGGGCTTGGTCACGAAATCGACCGCTCCGGCGGCGAGCGCCTGCATCGTTACCTCCGCGCCGTCCTTCGCCAGGCTGCTGACGACGACGACCGGGGTGGGGCGTCGGGACATGATCTCCCGCAGGGTCTCCAGGCCGTTCATGCCCGGCATCTCCATGTCCAGCGTGATGACGTCGGGTCGCAGTTCCTCCAGGCTGGCCAGGGCCTCCTTGCCGTTGCGCGCACGGCCGACGATCTCGATCCGCGGTTCCGCGGCGAGGATGTCCCCTATGATCTTCCGCATGAAGGCGGAGTCGTCGACGACGAGGACTCGCACCGGGCCGCCGCGATTCATCATTCTCGCTCCCGCGCCATGATTTCCTGTTGGCGGATGTATTCGAAGAGGCGCTTCTCGACGCTGGTCGCGAGCGAGTCGAAACCGACGCCGACCTCCCACATATCGTCGGGATGCAGGATTCTGCTGGCGCGGCCAAGCTGGAAATGCTCGCGATCGGCGAGGGAGAAGCGGACGAACAGCCGGTCCCCGGTCTCGAAGGAGACGCCGGCCGCTTCCTCGTCGGCGATCCGAAAGCGGTAGCCGCCGAGGCTGATGTCGATCGCCCGCGCTTCGAGCCAGCGGCTCGTCATCGGCGTGCGCAGTTCGTTATCGAGGTGGAAGACGGAGATATCCCACAGGCAGGAAACGCGGAGGAACTGCCGCCGCTGCACGCGCCTGGGATAGCCCTGGCTGATGGCCCACAGGATCGGCAGGCCCGTCTGGGTGTCCACCCTGCGCACCGCCATCTCGAAGACGTACAGTGCGCTGCTGTCCTCCAGGATAAAATTAAAGTTCATCTCGCGGTACGCGGGCAGCAACGCCCCCTTCATCAGGGGGTGCGCGAAGCCGACCATCTCCCCCCGCACGTCCTCGACGCGGCTCGGGTACCGCCCTTTGTAGATGCCCGCGTTGATCACGATTTCGCCCCTGACGCCGGGCTGCAGCTTGGAGGAGTAATCCAGAGCGGGTGCGTTTCTGATGTCCTTCGCCACGTTAATGCCCCTCCTTCGGAAGCATCTGTCGCATCAAACGTTTCAGGAACGGGACGGCGCGTTGCTCCCGGCGCTGTCCGGGCCGGGGGATCGTCGCGTCGACCCGCTCCGCCAGACGGCGAAAACAGGGAGCCGAGATCGCGTCCGTGTCGTCGAGCAGGAGGGGGCGGCGTTTTTTTACCGCTTCACGCATCTCCTGGTCCCACAGGACGTGCCCGACATACTCCACACGGCTGCCGAGAAACTGCTCGGCAGCCGAGGTGATGCGCTCCGCGACGAGTTCCGCCTCCCGTTCGTCCGCGGCCATGTTCACCAGCAGCCCGATGTCGGGCATGTGGGTCGCGGCCTGATAGAGCGACTTGAGAACGCCGTAGGAATCGCGGATTGCCGTCGGTTCCGGGGTGGTCAGCAGAAGGGAGAAATCCGCCGCCATGGCGAACGCCAGCACGCTGCGGTGCAGCCCCGCGCCGGTGTCGAGGATAAGGATGTCCGTTTCCTCCTCCAGAAAGGCGAGACGGCGGATCATCCAGGCCTGTTGCTGTTCGTCGAGGTCCGCCAGTTCGCGGATACCGACCCCGCCGGGGATAATGCAGAGGCGTTCGGTGACCTTGAGCAGAATGTCGGGAAATTCCTTCTCGCCCTTCAGCACGTGGGCGATGTTGAACTTCGGCACAACGCCGAAAAGAATATCGATATTGGCCAGGCCGAGGTCGGCGTCCAGAATCGCGACGCGCAGGCCGAGGTCCGCCAGCGCAAGTCCCAGATTGACGGCGACGTTGCTCTTGCCGATTCCGCCCTTTCCACTCAGGACGGCAACCGTGCGGAGGCCCTCGATGCGCTCCGGTTTGACGATCTCCCCTTCGGGTTTTCTGCCGGACACGAGTTGCCGCAGCGCGGTGGCTTGATCATGGGAGGGTGCTGGCATGATTACGGGATTCATCTACCTTCCTCTCCCCATTCCGTCGTTCAGCAGGAAATCCACGAAACGATCGCCCCTGGCGATTTCGATGTCGTTCGGCACGTTCTGGCCGATTGTGAAAAACGAGGTCGGCAGTGCGAAATCCCGCATGACGTTCAAGATTGTACCATATGACGCGGTCTCATCCAGTTTGGTGAACAGAAGCGCCGAGAGGGGCACCACGCCCATTCTCTCGATGATGCCGAGCATATCGCGGTATTTCACGTTGGCCGCCAGGACGAGATGTACCGCGTTGGGCTCGAAGGCGTCGTGGAGCTCCTGCAGCTCGTCGATGCGCCCGCCGTCGTAGTGGCTGCGACCGGCGGTGTCGAGCAGGATCAGGTCGGCGTCCCGGTGTTTCTTCATCGCGTTGCGGACGTCATTGGGATCGGCCGCGATCTCGATGGGGATGCCCAGGATCTTGGCGTAGGTGCGCAGTTGCTCCACCGCCGCGATGCGGTAGGTATCGGCCGTCATCAGCACCACCTTGCGGTTCTCCCAGAGGGATTGGCCGGCCGCCAGTTTGGCGATCGTCGTCGTCTTGCCCACGCCCGTCGGCCCCGCGAAGAGGACGCGCTTGCCGCCCAGCGCGCAGGAGGGGTCGGACCCCATCGTCGGGATGCGGGCGGCCAGCCAGTCCGCAAAGGTGGCTTCCCCCGCGTCCGTCCGATATTCCTCGGCGATCTCCACGGCGATGCGCCGGTCGACGTCCGCGTCCAACAGGCGGCGCACATTCTCGTCCGCGACGTCCGCCGCTCCGGCGGATTGTTGCGCGGGCAACGCCTCCTCCCCGCCGTCGAGGCGGGAGAGTACCCGGGAGAGGATGCCCTTGATCTCGTCCACGTCCTTCGCCAGGTGTTCCGTCTCCTTCGCCGGTTCGGTCTCCGGTTCCGGCTTCGCCGTT
>DAIRUD010000230.1:0-4031 GCA_036803565.1 Synergistaceae bacterium
TCGTGCGCGAGAAGGAGATGGGCTCCATCATCAACCTCTACGTGACCTCGGTCACCCGCGTCGAGTTTCTCCTCGGCAAGCAGATCCCCTACGTCGCCATGGCTATGGCCAACTTCTTCCTCATGACGCTGATGGCGGTCCTGCTGTTCGGCGTCCCCGTCAAGGGCAGCTTCGCCGCCCTGACGCTGGCGACGCTCTGCTACTGCCTCTTTACCACCGGCTTCGGCCTGCTGGCCTCCACCTTCACCCGCAGCCAGATCGCGGCGATCTTCTTCACCATGGTGGCGACGCTGCTCCCGGCCATCCAGTACTGCGGGCTGATCAACCCCACCGCCTCGCTGACGGGCGCGGGGCGGATCATCGGGGAGCTCTACCCCACCACCTACATGCTGACCATCAGCCGGGGCGTCTTCTCCAAAGCCCTCGGCCTCGCCGACCTGTACGGCGCGCTCGTTCCGATGTTGATCGCCGTTCCCGTGATCCTGGGCATGTCGATCGCCCTGCTGAAAAAACAGGAGGCCTGAGCATGAGACATCTCGTCAACGTCTATCGCCTCGGCGTCAAGGAGTTGTGGGGGCTGGCGCGCGATCCGATGCTGATCTTCCTGATCGTCTTCACCTTCACCTTCTCCACCTACACGACCGGCAGCTCCATGCCGGAGACGATCTCCAACGCGCCGCTGGCGGTCATCGACGAGGACGATTCGCAACTCTCGAAGCGCATCCAGTCCGCGTTCTACCTTCCCCTCTTCGAGCTGACGCAAATCGCCCCGGACGAGGCCGACAAGGGCATGGACAACGGGATCTACACGTTCGTCCTCGACATCCCCCCCTCTTTCCAGGCCGACCTGCTGGCCGGGCGGGAGCCGCGCATCCAGCTGAACGTCGACGCCACGCGCATGAGCCAGGCGTTCACCGGGGTGGGATACATCCAACAGATCGCCATGGGCGAGATCACCACGTTCGCGCAGCGCTACCGCAGCGAGCAGCAGCTGCCCGTCGAGCTGGCGATGCGCACGCGCTTCAACCCCAACCTCACGCAGTCCTGGTTCGGCTCCCTCATGGACATCATCAACAACATCACCATGATGGCCATCGTGCTCACCGGCACGGCGCTGATCCGCGAGCGGGAGCACGGCACCATCGAGCACCTGCTGGCCATGCCCGTCACGCCGGGCGAGATCATGGTCTCCAAGGTCTGGTCGATGGGGCTGGTCGTGCTCGCCGCCTCCGCCTTCTCCCTCAAGTTCGTCGTGCAGGGCCTGCTCCACGTGCAGATCGGCGGGTCGATCCCGCTCTTCCTGGCCGGCGTGTCGCTGCACCTGTTCGCCACCACGGCCATGGGCATCTTTCTGGCGACCATCGCCCGCAACATGCCGCAGTTCGCCATGCTGCTCATCCTCATCCTCATGCCGCTGCAGATGCTCTCCGGCTCCAGCACGCCCCGCGAGAGCATGCCCCAGGTGGTGCAGAACGTCATGCAGATCGCGCCGACGACCCACTTCGTGGAGCTGGCGCAGGGGATCCTCTATCGCGGTGCGGGCATCGAGGTCGTCTGGAAGCCGTTTCTCTTTCTCGCCGTGATCGGCGGCGTTTTCTTCTTCGTCTCCCTGACCCGCTTCCGCAGGACCATCGGGCGGATGGCGTGACGCCGGGGGACGCGCTCTTGGGAACATCGGAAAAACACTATTCTGCGTGAGTTGGAGGCGAGAAGATGTCGACGAGCGGACTTTTGGCAGCACTGATTGCCGGATCCCTGTTCAGTTTCAACGTCGGTCCCGACGTGGCGTCGCTCGACGTCAGGACGCCGCCCGCGGTCGTGGCGACGGTCTCCGCGGACGCCGTGCTCCCCGAAACCGCCTGGTGGTCGCTGTTCGAGGACCCGGTGCTGGACGCCTGCGTGGAGCGGGCGTTTCGCGGCAACGCCGACCTGGACATGGCGTTGGCCCGGGTGGAGCAGGCGCGGGCCGTCCTGGGGGAGACGCGCAGTTATCAATCCCCGACGCTGGACGCGCAGGGCTCCACCGCGCGCGGGCGCGTGGTCGGGCCGACCAACGGCGTGCCGTCGGACACCGAACGGGACGCCAACATGCTGGTCGGCAGCGTGAATTACGAGGCGGACCTCTTCGGCCGCCTCAAGAAGGGCACGGCGGCGGCCCGTGCCGACTGGCTGGCGACGCGGGCGGCGCGCGATAACGTCCGCCTGGTGCTGGCGGCCGACGTGGCGCGCTCCTATTTCAACCTGCGCTGCGCGGATGAGCAGCTCGGCATTCTGCGCGAAACCCTGCGGGCCGACCGGGAGACGCTGGCGATCCTGCAGGAGCGCTACCTGCTGGGCAAGGACGCCGAGCTGAACTATCGGCGCTTTCAGGCCGAGACGGCCTCCGTCGAGAAGATGGTGCGCGAGCACGAGGATCTGCTGTCGCGCAGCGAAACCGCGTTGCTGGTGCTGCTCGGTTTCGACCCGGCCGGGATGATCGCCGCCCGGGAGCACGCGCCGGTCAGCCTGGACCGCTCCCCGAGGCTGCCGGAGTTGCCGACGGGGCTGCCGCTGGAGATCCTGGAGCGGCGTCCCGACCTGATGCAGGCGCAGATGGAGTATGCGGCGGCGGTGGCCCGTATCGGCAAGGCCCGCGCCGAGCAGTATCCCAGCCTCAACCTCGGCGCTCTTTTCGGCACGGCGAGCGGTCCCCTCGACGAGCTCTTCCACGGTCCGACGGGCTGGAACCTGGCGGCGCAGATCACCGCGCCCATCTTCGACGCCGGGCGGCGGAAATCCCGCGTGCAGCAGGCGGAGGCGAAGGCGTGGGAGGCGCGCGTCCACTACGAACAGACGGCCCGGGTGGCCTTTCAGGAGATCCTCGACGCCCTCGTGCGCCGCGAGAAGCTGGCCGAGCAGGCCGTGCAGCTGGATATCGCGATGGAGGCGCAGGCGCGCAGCTACGTGCTCGCCTCGGAGCAGTTCGCCTGGGGCAAGGTCGCCCAGATGGACGTTCTGGACGCCCATCGCCAGCTGCTCCAGGTCCGGCTGGACCAGGCCTATCGCCAGCCTTCCCCCTGGTCCCCGCTCGATACGCTGAAAAACCACGGATAACGTCTTTTCCACCGGCAAGACAGGAGTCTCAGCCATGTCGAAAGATTCTGTTCTTGGCTTATTCAGGCAACACGCAGATACCCATCCCGAACGCCCCGCCCTCGTCGATCGCGAGCGCTCGTTCAGCTACCGCGAACTCGACCGGCTCAGCGACCGGCTGGCCGCCCACCTGGCCAGGCGCGGCGTCGCCCGGGGCGAGCTGCTGCCCCTGCTGGCCGAACGCTCGGCCGAACTGGTCATCGCCATCCTGGCGGCCGCCAAGTGCGCAGCGGCCTACGTACCGGTGGACCGTCGGCAACCCGACAGGCGCAAGCAGGAAATCCTCCGCCAGTGCCAGGCCCCCGTGGCCCTCGCCAC
The DNA here is from genome assembly GCA_036803565.1 of Synergistaceae bacterium. Taxonomy (GTDB): domain Bacteria; phylum Synergistota; class Synergistia; order Synergistales; family Synergistaceae; genus DAIRUD01. The sequence continues at coordinate 3,451 of DAIRUD010000230.1, forward strand.
CCAGGCCGAGGACCTGCCGGGGCAACCGGTGGAGGTCATCGCACAGGTGCTCGCGACGAGCGCGGCGGGTGCCGCGCCGAGGCCGGCGCTCGACGGCAGCGAAGCGCTGTATGTGATCTTCACCTCGGGCACCACCGGCGAACCCAAGGGCGTGGTGATCGAGAGTCGCTCCCTGGCCAACCTCGTGAGCTGGCACAACCGGCGCTTCAATATGGATCAACGGAGCCGCACCACCCTGATGGCCGGCGTCGGCTTCGACGTTTCCCAATGGGAAATCTGGTCCACCCTGTGCGCAGGCGCCTGCCTCCACCTGGTGCCCGACGAGGTGCGCCCAGACCCGGCGGCGCTGCTGGCATTCTTCGCCGAGCAGCGGATCAGCCATGCCTTCGCGCCTACCGTGATGGTCCCTGCGCTGGTGGAGCAACCCGCTCCGCCGTCGCTGGCGCTGCGCTACCTGTTCTGCGCCGGGGAAAAACTGCCGCCGGTCGCAACCGGCGGGCTGCCCTATACCGTGGTGGATTACTACGGCCCGACCGAGGCCACGGTCTTCGCCACCTGCCGCATCGTCGACGCCGCAGCAC
>DAIRUD010000231.1:0-4023 GCA_036803565.1 Synergistaceae bacterium
AGGTCGAGGGGAACGTCGTGCGCCGCGCAGTATTCTCCGACGATCCGGATATTGTCGAGAATATAGGGGCACTGCGGGCTGTAATAGATCGTCAGCCGGTCGCTTGCGATGTGCTGTTTTCGGGCGCTCTCCGCGAATCGCGGCGTCGTGCCGTCGAACGACAGCGCCAACAGTTGGTAGCCGTCGTCGGTGGCGTCGACGGCCGCGAAGCCGTACTTCAGCGCAAACGCCTTGTCGGAAAGCCAGGACTTCTGCTTCGCGGAGGCGAGCATGCAGACGCCGGACTTCCCCATGCGCCGCGCGTCCTCCAGGCAATACTCCATCAGCAGCTTTCCGTAGCCCTTGCCCTTGCAGTCGCCGGAGACCCACAGGCAATACAGGTAGATATAGTTGTCCCCGACGACGGGAACCCAGGCCGTTTCGAGCGGCGCATACTCGATGAACACCGTGGCCTTCGCGTCCAGTTTGCGGAAGACGTGGCCCTCCGCGAGCCGGTCCGAGAGCCAGCGGCGCTTGGCGTCGATGCCCGGCCGGTGCCTCCTGCCGCCGATGATGCAGCACAGATGCTCGTCCGCAAGGTTGTCGGCGGTCAGGTTGAGAAAGCGGACCTCCGCGTCCGCGCTCTTGGCGGATCCGCGCATCGCGAGGCCGTCCCGCCGGTTCTTCGCATCCGGTCGCTTCATCGCCGGTCCCTCCCGTCTTGACGGCATATGGCGACAATAGCGGTCGACAGTTTGCCCATCGAAAATTATACACGATCCCCTTTTCCCACCGTCGTTATCGGGCGGCATCTTGCCCACGGGGGCGAACGCAAACAGGCCGGGCCGTCGCCGCGCGAGGCGGTTTTCGATGCGGCCGCGAACGCGGAGCCCGTTTGTGCTATCCTTGCGCATATATCTTGTTATCTTGTGCGACCGGCGGCGAGGCGTTGAAACAGGATACAGGATACTTCGTGGGAAGCATCGGGTTCGACGATGGATGGAAACGCGCGCGGGACGTTCGGCGTCGGGGTACGGCAACCGTTCCCGAAAGGAATACTCAGGTGCGGATGGGAGTGTGCGGGGATGATGGTGCGCAAATCATTTGTTCGCGATGCGACGTTGGCTGCGGTCGCCTCGTTCGTGGTGCTCTGGGGCGCTCACTATGGGGGCGTTTTCGACTATTTTCAAGAAAAGTCGGCGCGGGCGAGGGATTTCTTCTTTTTGTGCGATACTGGGACGGCTGAAGAAATCCAAGAGCAGATCCTGAGCGGCGCGGATATCAACAAAGTATTGAAAGGCTGGACGCCGTTGGCAATCGCCGTGAGGAACAACCGCAACCCCGGCGTCGTCGCGTTGCTTCTCGAAAACGGGGCAAAGGCGCAGGTACGGATTGCCGACGATTGGTCGCCTCTGCTCATCGCGGTCGTGAAGAAGGATCTGGAGGCGACAAAGCTGTTGATTGCGCATGGAGCCGATGCCAATTCGAAGCACGACGACGGCCGAACAGCCTTGATGCTGGCGGCCTACGATCAAGGCCCGGAGATGATTTCCTACTTGATCGAAAGCGGCGCCGACGTCAAAGCAAAAGATAAAGATGGTTGGACCGCCTTGGCCTTTGCGGCGGAGGGCAATCCGGAAGCGGAGGTGTTCGAGCTGCTTCTCCGGGCGGGGGCGGAGGTGAACGTGCAAAGCCGGAATGCGATGTCGCCCTTGGATGTTGCCGCCAGATATAATGAAAACGAAAAGGTTATCGCCCTGCTGATCGAAGCCGGTGCCGTCGTCGACGTGAAAAACAAGGAGGGCTGGACGCCTTTGATGCGCGCGGCGTATTACAACAAAAACCCCAAGGTATTACGGGTTCTCATTGAGAAAAGTGCGGACGTGAACGCACGGACGGAGGACGGCTGGACGCCTCTGCTGTTCGCGGCGCGATATAACAAAAACCCGGACATTGTCGCGACCTTGCTCCAATGCGGCGCGGACGCGACTGCCAAAACGGAGAAAGGCTCGACCGCGGTCGATTTGGCCGAGAGGTACTCCGAGCACTCGGGTGTGCTGGCGGTTCTGACGGGCAAAAGTGTGGATGTAAACCCGGAGAACTTCAATATGATCGAAGCCAAGGACATGGACATCGACCTGGTCAACCCGGATGCGGGCCTTCTCGGTTTCCGCTTCTGCTCGCCGGAAGAGGAGATGAAGCGGCATGCCGAGAGGCTGGGCCTTGCCCTGCTCGACATGCAGACGGACGATAACGATACGAGGGAATTCCTCTATTCCGGACGGGTTTGGGGGCGCCCGGCGTACCTGCGCGTCGGCATGCCCAAGAATTCCTCGGGAAACGCCTCTTTGATGATGTTGACGCTGGTGTTCGAGAGCAGCATGGAGCGGGATGCCTTTGAGGATGCCGAGGCCGTTTACCAGGCGGTCAGGAACGCGCTGCTCCCGCTCTGCGGCGAGCCGGACGAGCCCGCTCCGTTGGAGACGGCCACCAATTGGCAGCAGCGCAATCCGGTGATGATGCTGAAGCTTTACGAAAACAAGAGGAGCGTCGACGGAACCAGGAGAACCCCGCAGGTGATCCTGAGGACGTTCGACTATCACGCACTGAATTGATCCCTCGCGCTCCGCAGGGTGCGGCGGCCCGCGAGGGCCGGTTTCCCGGAGTGCCGGTCGGCCTCACTGCGACGCGAAGCGGTCGTAGGCGGCCTTGTGGTACGGCGTGGCGACGCTGGTTTGGCGTCCGAACTCCAGCATGCGGCCGATGATGTGGTCGCGCTCGGTCCGCTCCGCCGGTTTGCCGCTGGAGAGGTCGCGGTAGAGCGAGGTCACGGTGTCCGGTGGCAGCTTGGCGAACTGGTCCACGTAGCGGTCGGCCGTGTCGGCGGGCAGCGCGACGCCCTTGGCGGCTGCCACTGCGACCAGTTCGCCGACCACGGCGCGCAGCGCCGTCTCGTGGTCCGGGTCTTCGCGGACCTTGCCCGCCGGTCCGCCGTAGCGGCAGAACACCACGCTGTTGCCGCACATGATGGCGTACTTGGCCCAGCTTTCGACCAGGATGTCGTCCGACAACGTCGTCGGGACGCCCGTCCGGCTGAGGAGGTCGGCGACGGCTTCGAGCCGGGAGGGCCTGCCGCCGTCCTTCATGCCGCAGACGATGCCGCACGGCCCGGCGCTGTGCACGATCCGCCCCGGTTTCTCCAAGCGGCTGAAGACGCGGATGGTGCCATCGGCGAGGATGCAGGGCGGCAACAGCGGTTCCATGACGTCGGAGACGACGACCCCGTTGAGCAGTGGGATCACCGCCGTCCCGGGGCCCACCATCGGCGCGATCGCTCGGCAGGCCGCGTCGAGGACGTGCCCTTTGCACGAGACGAGGACGGCGTCCATGACGCCGAACCGGGTCGCGTCGTCCGAGGCCAGCTTGGGGTGCGCCGTGAAATCGCCCAGGGTAACGGATTGCACCCGCAGGCCGTCGCGGCGGATGGCCTCGAGGTTTTCCCCGCGCACATAAAAATAGGTCTCCCTGTGGTTTTGGGCCAATGCGCCGCCCACAATCCCGCCGACGCCGCCGATCCCGAAAACCGCGATCTTCATGCGCGCACCCCCGATGATCGTTTTTTCGATACGCTATTCTACCAACTCCCCGACCGTGTTGTCAGCAGGATCGCGCACGAAGCGCGCGCGGCGTGCGGCGGGGTGCGAAATCCGCGCGGCGGTATCCCGAAGCGCGGGCGAGGCGTTGACATCCGCCGCCGTTTCCTGTAAAGTGCCTATTCGAAATGTTCCGGTCATCCGGAATCCGAGAGGAGTTGCCTTGATGTCGGCAATTGTGGAAGTGGCTTTCCCCTAAAACCGCATACGCGGAGCGGTGCGAAAGGCGGGTCGTAGACCGCTTTATGTCGTCGTCTCCATGCAACCTTTCGTGAATACTGTCGCGTAACGATCGCGCATCGCAGGACACGTTTGGCGTGTCCTTTTTTGTGCTTTCGCACGGGCGACACCGCCGGGCCGACCCGCAGAGACAGAACCGAAGGTTCCGTCT
>DAIRUD010000232.1:0-4016 GCA_036803565.1 Synergistaceae bacterium
GGGCGGCAGCGCCGCGCGGACCTCGGCGAAGCCGCCGTGGTGCACCAGCGTCTGATAGAGCGCCACGACGATACCGACGTAGATGACGACCACGTTGACCACGTTGGTCAGGCCGCTGGCCCAATACCCGCCGACCACCGTGATGGCGATGAAGATCAGCGCCGAGGCCATCATGCCCTGGTTGAAGGTGAAGACGTCGGGCAGCAGGGCGGTCAGGATCGCACCCCCGGCGACGTACTGCAGCGAGGTGATGCTGATCATGACCAGCAACTGGTTGACGACGCTGAGCATGCGCGTCCCCGGCCCGAACATCATGCCCATCATCTCCGGCACGGTGCGCACGTTCATGCGCCGGAAGTGCCGCGCGAAGAAGAGCCCGACGACGATGCCGCCCATGCCCCAGGCCGCGTTGTACCAGCCCGCCGAAAAGCCCTGGGTGTAGGCGCGCTCCGCCACGCCGACCGTCGACGCGCCGCCCACGGCCAGACCCGTCAGCATGACGACGATGAGCAGGGTCGGCATGTTGCGCCCGGCCAGGAGGTAGTTCAGCGCCTCCCCGGCGGTGCCGCTCTTCTGCAGGCGCGTCGACCACCAGGAGATCGCCAGCAGCCCCGCGGCATAGACGATGAGGATCAGCAATTGCATGTTCATGAATTTCACCAGCTCCTTTTCCTTCGTACTTGCTTGTATATATAAGGACACAAAAAACGGGCACCCTCTTTGGCGAGGATGCCCGGCTTTTTTCGATCTGGTCTACGCGCCCGCAAGCGGTGCGTCAGAAACCGAAAAGGCCCGGATCCCCGCACAGGGAAACCAATAGAAAAAAACGAAGGAAAACGCATGGATGCAACGCACGGGAATCACTCCTTTCGACCTCCGAATCTGCGGCTCCCGCCGCAAGGCGAGGAACACTATACAGATGCGCGGCCGATTTGTCAATGCAGCAAGGCGAAGCGCGCCCGCCGCGGCCAGTCTTATCCCTCCCGATACGTCGGAATCCAGAGGCGGAAGTAGATTGCGGAAAGCGCGACGAAGGATATCGCCGCCAATATGACGAGCGCGCCGGCCATCCCGAAAAACCGGGAGGCGTAACCGACGATCATCGGCGTGAGAAACCAGCAACTGTCGTAGAAGAGGATCGTCGTCGCGGTCCCCTTCGGCCGCAGGCGCGCGGGTAGGATGTCGCTGACGAGGGCCAGCAGGATCGGCCAGGCGAAGCCGATCCCCGCCCCGGAGAGCAGGCCGCCGATAAGAAAGGTCGCGTTCGAGGGAAAGAGCGCCACCAGGGCAAGCGCGATCGGCAGGGTCAGGCCGAGAGGGATCAGCACCTTCGCCCGGGGGAGCGCGTTGAGAATCCGCGCGCAGGGAACGCGGGCGATGACCGCGGCGACGGCGCTGGCCGCCATAAAATACGACACCGTCACGCCCCGCTCGGCGGCGAAGACCGACATGCTTACCACGGCCGCGTCCGCCAGCGAGATGAAGAAACCGGAGACGACGAGCAGGAGGAAACGCCGCGACTCCAGCAGCTCCCGGTAGCTTCCCCAGGCCTCTTTCCGGACGTTCGTCTCGCCCTCCGCCACCACCACCCGCCGCCCGAGGAAGAAACAGAGGAGGCAGAAGGCGGGGCCGATCGCCAGATAGGCGTCGACCCGCCCCCGCAGCAACAGCCATTCGCCGACGGGGGTGGTCGTCGCCATGGGCAGCATACCGCCGGTCACGACGAGCGAGAACGCCGCGCCGCGTATGCGCTCCGGCACGACCAGCGACTGATAGGCGAAGACGCCCATGGAGTAGACGCTGATGCTCGCGCCGACGAGCAGCCTCCCGGCGAGAATCAGCGGCGCGCTGCGCGCGAAGTAGAGCATCATGCAGCCGGCGAAACAGACGACGCTGCCCGCCAGCAGCGCCGTCCGCACGCCGAAGCGTTCCAGCAGCCAGCCGCCGACGGGACGCATGGCCATAACCGCCAGGTACAGGCTGCCGAGCAGAAAACCGATCGTCTGGGGCGGAAAGCCGTACGCCTGCAGCACGTTGCCGTACATGAAATAGATCTGCTTCACGCAATAGATCGAGTAGAAGGGAAGGAACAGGCTCAACAGCAGCTTGGCCTCGGAGGACATCTTCATGCGGATACCTTCTTTCAATCGTGCCCCGGCGTATCGCCGAAACCGCCAGCCCGTCGCGGTCGGAAGAAAGCCCCGGCCCTCGGATCGCCGCAAACATTCACGCGCATTTCGATATCCCGCGATTTCCGCCGCCCGCAATTTTCAAAAGATTGCAAATCATCGTATCACCAAAGGGGGCGCGATTCAACCCGCCTCCCGATTTCACGCCGCACGCCGCCGCGTCCCGCTCTCGCAAAGACGGCCCCGGACGGTCCCTTCCGTCGTACCGATGCGCGCGACGGACGGTTCGCATGTCGCGCGGATGATTGCCGTTCGGGCATTGCGCGAAGAGAGTCCAACCGGTATGATAACGTCATCATTCGGCACCGAAAAAGGGGGATTGTCCAATATGAGGAAATTTGTCAAACGCGCCTTGCCCGCGCTGACCGCGGCGTTGCTCGTGGCGCTGGCGACCTGCGCCTTCGCGGCCGAGATTACCGTTGCCAACGGGCTCGACGTACGGGTGAGCATCGCCTTCGCTTACTACGACGCCGACAGCGGGACGTTCGTGACCAAGGGCTGGTGGCATGCGGAGCCGGGCGCGCAGACCGTCGTCGCGCTCGACGCGGACGAATCGCGGGATATTTTCTACGCCGCCTACAACAAGGACCAGTTCGTCGATTCGTCCACGCGCGGCAACCCCGTGGTCAAACGGTGGACCAGCCCGCGCAATTTCACGTTCGCGACCGACGAGGAACCCGCCGGCGAGGGCGCCTGGCAGGGACGCTTCTACAAGGTCAACGGCTCGACGCTCAACATCGACGGCAGACCGCGCGGCAACTAGAACATTTTCACTTCGTGGGGCTCCGCCCCCCCCCCGGCAGGGGATTACGATCCCCTGCACCCCGGTATCTTCAATGCAATGCCTCAGTATTGAGACGTTGCATGAACGACCGGATTCCCCAGGAGCTCGGATTCTTGGGCGGGGTATTCCTGCCAGGACGGCGTCCCACGAAGTAAGGAACTCGGCTCGAAACAAACTCGCAATCACACAGGAACGGCCCCGGGGCGACACCCCGAGGCCGTTCGCGTTATTCTCCGTCCACATGCCGTCTCGAACCGTTTTTCTCCGACGCCGTTTCTACGCTGTCGAGCGCTCCGCCCGTTCCGCCTCAGCGTTTACTGGCCGCCGCCAATGGAGCGGCGCAGCGCCTTGAACTTGCCGCCCATGCGCTGGGCCATGGCGGCGTATAGCATACGGGTCTGCGCGAGGCGCGCGGTTTCCGCCTCGGGGTCGACGTTGTTCTGGTCGAGGCGGTACGGCTCGTGATCGACGAGGCGCGTGCGCGGCCTGATGGCGTTGGGGTCGGTGGCCACGTTCGAGATATGGTTCGGGTCGGTCGTGCGCAACGGGAGTTGCGACGGGCCGTTCACGACCTCGCGCAGCTCGTCCTCGAAGAGCACCTCGCGGCGCGCGTACTTCCGCGTGTTCATGTTGGCGATGTTCTGGGAGGTCGCCTGAAACCGCTGCGCCAAGCCCTCCAGCGTCTTCTCGATCACATCCCCGGTAAAATTGCCCCGCAAGTCGATCCCTCCTCGGCATCCGCCCTGCGCCAAGCATATCCGGGATGAAGGGGCGCGTCAACCGCACCGGCGGAAAACATTCATCAGCATTCGTCTAAATTCCCGCACACTTTTCCAGTGCCGCAACGGGAACCTTCCCGCGTACGCCTCCTCATTCGCGGCGGCGGTGGCGGATCCTGCGGAGCATGGCGCGGCGAACACGTATTCTTATTCCAATGATAAATCCAATCGCTCATAATGATCGGCCACGTGGTGGCACTCCCCCAGTCGGCTCTGCCGACAGCCCCCTCTCGAGGGGGCGGGGCTTGGCACGGCGAAACGCCC
>DAIRUD010000233.1:0-3999 GCA_036803565.1 Synergistaceae bacterium
GGCCGACGGCATCGCCCTGCGCGCGCGCGCCGCCGGCCTGCCGGGGGATTTCCGCACGCTCTGGCGGCGGCGCGGCGCATCCGATGCGGACGCCGTTCTGGAGGTTGCGCTGGACGGCATGGCCCGGACGATCGCCTCCGTCTGCCACATCCTCGATCCCCAGATCGTCGTGATCGGTGGCGGGATGAGCCGCGCGGAGGGGTTGTGCGACGCGCTGGCGGAGCGCACGCGCCCCTATCTGTCGCGTCCCTTTCGTCGCGTGCTGCGCCTCGCGGCCTCCAGATTGGGCAACGCCGCCGCGCTGTACGGAGCCGCCGCCATCGCCGATTCGGCGCAAGCCGAATCGCTTCCTTCCTGAGCAAAATTCCTCGACGTTTGCTCCCTTTGTTCTCGGATACCCCTTTGTGCGCTTCCGGCAGGCCGGGCGAGCCGTTTCGATGTGCCGCCGCCCGTCGTGCGCAGGAGCTTCTTTTCAGGACCAGGTGTTTTTCCGCCAATGGTGTCCCCAGCATTCCATCAGGATCTTGCGCGCCGCGTAGAGCGTGATGCCGCTCGGATCGTCCAGCGGGGGAGAGATTTCGACGAGGTCGAATCCGACGATCGGGAGTTTCATCAGCCCGCGCAGGAGGTCGAGCAGCTCGCGCGCGTCCAGCCCGCCGGACTGCGGCGTTCCCGTGCCCGGCGCGAAGGCGGGGTCCAGCGCGTCGATATCGATGGTGAGATAGAGCGATTGGAAACGCCCCATCTGGTCCCGGATCTGGTTGAGCGCCTCGTCCACGCCGATTTTGCGAAGTTCCCGCGCGCCGATGACGTTCACCGGGTTGTAGCGGACGAACTCGCTCTCGCACGTCTCGGAGGAGCGTACTCCCACGAAGAAGATGTTTTCGGCCGATGATATATGCGCGAGCTCGACGGCGCGTCGGGCCGTGCATCCGTGCGAAAGCCTGTCCCCGTTCAGTTCGTCGCACAGGTCGAAGTGCGCGTCGAGGTACAGGATGCCGAACTCGTGCCCGATGGCACGGTCGATCCCGCGCATGATGGGGATCGATACCGAATGGTCGCCGCCGATGAAGGTAAAGAATTTACCCGTGCGCACGAGCTCCGTCGCGAGCGCCTCGACGTAGGCGAAGAGCGCGTCGCGATCGGATGCGTCGGCGTCGCCGAGGTCGAGCAGTTTCAGGTTCATCACCTCGAAGTCCTCGGTCGTCGGGCAGATCGAGCAGGTGAGGTCGCGGACGGCCCGCGGCGCCTCCGCCGTCCCCGAGCGGCAGGGGATGCTGATGCCGCCCTCGTAGGGAATGCCGCACACGACGACGTCCGCCTCCTCGCGGGCGATGTCCGGGCGATTCAGGCCGCCCCACAGATCGGGGTCGCGAATCAAGTCGGATACGGGTCTCATGCTATCTTCCCCCTTCTTCCTCGTTTTTCGGCCAGCATATGGGGAATGCGTTTTCCTGTAAAGCGTAGATGACGGATCGTTTCACATGCGCGGCGGCCGCTATACAAGACCCCCGTCGTCCTGTACGATAGGAAGGGGCAGCGATCGCCCACCGGCGTTGGGGACGATTTTCGGTCGGGATGTGGAATCGATGAGACACTTACAAAAACTGCGGCATGTTGGATACGGTTTGACGGAGGTCGCTTTCGCCTGCTTTCTGATCGGCGGCTTGTTCTACGTTTTCTTCGTGTGGCGGCTGAACAACGAGCAGAGCGTCCGCTTCGTGAACGACGCGACGCTCCAGCGGAAGGCCGCGCTCAGCCAACAGTTCGAGGGCGACCTGCAGGTGTTGCGCGGGGTCGCGCTGAGCTTTTCCGAGATGGGCCTCGACCGCAGTGAGCGCGTGTACGGCGTGCTGGACACCATCAACCGGAGCAACGCGTTCGTGCGCATGGGAGTGGCGGATTTGGACGGCAGGGCGGACCTCATCGACCTGGACGGCAGGCGCTTTTTCGGCGTAGATCTGGCGCAAGCGGATTTTTTCCGCAGGGCAAAAGAGGGGATGGATGCCGTCTCCGCCACGTTTTATGACGAAAGCGCCGAGGAGTACGTCAATTACTATGCCGTCCCCGTCGTCGCCGAAGGAAGGATTGCGGCCGTGATCTGCGCGGTCAACGGCGAACATATTCTGCGCGATATCTTGGACGTGCCGGTTTTTCGCGGGGCGGGCGTCTTTTTCGTCCTCGACGCCGACGGGTCGCTGGTCGTTCCGCCGGTGCGTCCGGTGCCGCAGCTTGCGCTGCGCGCCAATCTTCTGGACGCGGTAAACCTCCCGGCGGACGAGCGCGAAAGGGTGGAGGCCGCGTTGGCTGCGAACGAAGCCTGCGATTTCCGCTTCGCCCTCGGGGGCAGACGGCAGATCGGGGTGCTGCAACCGCTGGACGTGAACGGCTGGTTCGTGCTCAGCGCCGTCCCCTATGCCCCCCTTTCCGCGTACTACAACCAGACCGCCGTCGGGGTCACCATGTTGCTGCTCGCCGCCAGCTTCGTCTTCGCGGTCTTGATGTACCGGCAGTACCGGATGATGCGGAGAAGCCAGGCGGAACTGGAGCGCGTGGCGTACGTCGACGAACTGACCGGCGTGCGCAACATTCGCAAGTTCGTCAAGGACGCCGAGGCCATTTTACGCAGCGACGCGGACGGGCGGTACGCGCTCTGGAGTTTCGACATCAAGCGTTTCGGACGGGTCAACGAACTTTACGGCAATGTCGCCGGGGACGATGTGATCCGCAGGATCACGCGGCTCTTTCTCGATACGTGCGACGAACGGCAGGCGATCTTCTGCCATAACTTCGCCGACCAATTTACGGGGATACGTCGCTACGAGACGAAGGACGACTTGTGCCGCTGGTATGGGGAGATTGCGGAAAGGCTGGCCGACCGCGCGTTTTTCGGGGAGCGGCGGTTGCGCGTCGAGACCGTGATGGGTTTCTACTGTCCGGAGGACTTTCAAGACGTGCTGCCCGTCGACCTGATGGTGAACCGGGCGGCGGAGGCGCGGAAAAAAGCGAAACTTTCCCCCAGCGGCGGCGTCCACTTCTTCACCAGCGAGATGGGGGAGCGCATGCGGCGGGAGCTGCGGATGGAGATCACCAGCGACAGCGCCCTGGCGGAGGAGAAGATCACGTTTTTCCTACAGCCGAAGGTGCGTATCCGCGGGGGGTATCGCATCGTCGGGGCCGAGGCGCTCGTTCGCTGGCGCCATGAAGAATATGGGTGCATCTCTCCCAACGAGTTCATCCCGCTCTTCGAGCGCAACGACTTCATCGTCACGATGGATCGCGGTATTTTCCAGCAGGTCTGCCGTTGGTACGCAGGGCGGGCAAACCTCGCGGCGGAGGGTTTGGTCTGCTCGATCAACGTCTCCCGCCATGGACTCTTCCGCGACGATTTCGTCCACTACTATGTGACGCAGAAGGAGCGCTACGGCATACCGGACGGCGCTCTCGAACTGGAGTTCACGGAGAGCGTCGCCCTGGGGGATACCGTGCGTTTTCGCGAGACCGTCATGGAATTGCAGCAAAACGGTTTCCTCTGCTCCATCGACGACTTCGGCAGCGGGTACTCGTCCCTCAACATCCTGAAGGACCTGCCGATCGACGTCCTCAAGCTGGATGCGTTGTTCTTCCGGGGACGCGGCGAAGACGTCCGGGCGCGCGCGGTGGTGGCCGGATTCCTCTCCCTTGCCAAGGAGCTGGGCATCCAGACGGTTGCCGAGGGGATCGAATCGCGGTCGCAGTTGGAATTCCTCGAGCAGGCGGGCTGTGACATCGTCCAGGGCTATATTTTCTCCCAGGCGCTGACACCGGAGGAATTCGCCCGTTTCGATCCCGTGATCGGCCCCGACCTCCGCCTGCGGGAGCGGACGCGGGCATAAGGGGATCGGTGTCAGTGAGTTTATTCCATTTTTAGATCAAATCAATTATTTCAAGCAGGGCAGGTCTCCCTCAGTCACCCTTGGCGGCGCTCCTTCTGAGGGCGGCGGGGCGTTCCGTCGTGCC
>DAIRUD010000234.1:0-3997 GCA_036803565.1 Synergistaceae bacterium
GGCGAACACATTGCCCGGCGCCTGTACGCCAAGGACGCCACCCTGGACGAAAAGGCCCGGCTTCTTGTCCTGAACGGGTTTTCTCTGGCCGTTGTCGAAGTGACCGGCCGTGTGCTGACCGCGGGCGAAGCCAGAAACGCGGAAGATATGGCCAAGGCCCAGGCCTATTTCGGCGTCCGCTGGACCGAAGCGCGCGACGCCTGCATCGCCGCCGCCACGCTCGCGCTGGCAGTTCTGCTGGCCGGGGGCCGGGAGAGCCTGCCGCTCCTCCTGCTCGTCCTGGCCGCCCGCTCCGCCGGGACCGGCGTGCAGTCGCCCGCCGTCAACGCCGCCTATCCCCAGCTCGTCCCCCCGGCGCGCCTGGCAAACGTGCAGGGCATCAACCAGTCGATCGCCTCCGTCTGCCTCCTGGCCGCCCCCGCCGCCGGGGGCGCGCTGCTGGGCTCCCTGGGCCTCGCCTGGGCCCTGATGGTGGACGTCCTCACGGCCGCCGCCGCGATCGCCGTCATGGGCTTCGTCAGGCTGGGCCGCCAAACGCGCCCCGAAAGCGGCGGGGGCATGCTGGATGAACTGCGCGAAGGGCTGGCGTACGCCTTCGGACATCCCCGCATCCGCCGCCTGCTGCTCTACTGCGCCGCCGCCTTTTTTCTCTTCACGCCCGCCGGGGTGCTCACGCCCCTGATGATCGAGCGCTCGTTCGGCGGCGACGTCTGGCGGTTGACGGCCAACGAGGCCGTATGGACCGTCGGCTCTCTGATCGGCGGCATCTACGTCTCCTGCCGCGGGGGGTTCCGCGACAAGGCGCGGGCGCTAGCCGTCAGCTTCGCGGCGTTCGGCGTCCTCTTCGGCATGCTGGGCGTCGTCCGGGACTTCGCGTCGTACCTGCTCTTCATGGGGCTCGCCGGTTTCTTCCTGCCGCTCATGATCACGGCACAGACGGTGTTGGTGCAGGAACTCTGCGCCCCGGAGATCATGGGGCGGGTGTTCTCCCTCCTGCAACTGCTCTCGGCGAGCGCCATGCCCGCCGCCATCCTTCTCTTCGGCCCGCTCGCGGACGTCGTGCGCGTCGAATCCATCCTCTGCGTCACCGGCGCGCTCCTCGTCATGACGGGAGCGGCCTACGGCAGGAAGCCGTAGGCGGCAGGAGGAACGCTCGAAAAGGCGATCGCCGAAGGGTCGCGACTCCTTCGGCGGTCTAATGAGGAAGTATGGGAGGAAATGGATCTATGGAGAAAGTCCCCGAAGCTCGCTTGAGGACCTGTCCACGCACGGTGAGTTAGGAGCAACTAACAAGACGTTGCGGAAAAAAATTTACGCCGTCTCGTCCTTCGGGTACAGCCAGACGGCCGACGCCTCCGCGATGCCGAACTTGATGCCGATGCCGTTCATCCGGCAGCGGTACATGCCGCCCGGAGATTCCTCGCTTCTGCTGATATCGCTGATCTCCGCGCCCGGCACGAAGCCCGCCGCCGTCAACCGCTTGCGCAAATCGTACTGCGCCGTGATGCGGGCGATCACGCCGCCCGCCCCCTCGTCCATCAGGCAGAGCGGCAGGGGCAGGGGCGGAGCCTTATCGATCCGCTCCTGCAAGTCCTTCATCCACGTTTCGCCGCGCCGCTCCGCGCGGTCGAGCGAATCGGTGAAGGCCGCCAGGCGTCGCTCCGTGGCCTCGTCGATCTCGTGCTCCATCACGCAGGAGACGCTCTGCGCGCGGTCCCGGGAGAAGCCGAGTATGCGGATGAAGAAATCCGTCAAAAACTCGTGCCGCCGATAGACGGTCAACGCCTTTTCCCTTCCCGTCTCCGTAAGCAGCACATCGCCGTAACGCTCGTGTTCGAGCAATCCCGCAGCGGTCAATTTTTTCAGGGCAACAGTAACCGTGGCTTTCGTCACGCCAAGATTTTTCGCCAACTGCGTCACAGTGGCAACATGCCCGGACATCTCGATATCCAGCACAGCCTCCAGATAATCCTCGACCCTAGCGGATAGATGCATTTTGCCTCCTGCGATTGTTTGATTACTCAAACTATGAGTAGTTTATCTTTCTTATTTTCCTTTGTCAAGTCCTTATGAAATTTTTCGCGGACAAATCACACGCGGCACCATCTCCTGCGGGAAACTTCGCCGCACAAGCATATTGTACCATAACCGCGCGCAGGGACGCGGCCGGGCCGCTTACATGTAACCGTGATACCGGCGCGGTACGAGGGCGCTCTGCACGTGGCGGATCATGGTGATGAAGTCGAACACGGGCAGCCCGGTCGCCGCGTGCACCGCCGCAGCGTAGGGCGGCAGGTCGCTGCACTCCAGGACGACGGCCGCGACCTGCGGGTTCTCCCGCAGCATCCGCTCGACGACGCCCAGGATCTCGCGCTCGACCTTGTCCGAGTCGAGCGTCCCCTTCTCCTCCAGCACCGACGTGCGGAACTCCTCCTGCTCCTCCATGCCGTAGACGGCCATGGGCGTATCGGGCGCGATCCCCACGTTGCGGAAGTGCTCGTCCGTCAACACGCTGGCGTTGGCCGTAACGATCCCGATCTTCTGCCCCGGCTTGAGCGTTTGCCGGATGAAGGGGACCTGCAAGAGGCTGGACAGGAATACCGGCACCTCGACGGCGGCGGCCACCTGCGGCTGGAAGAGCGCCATGAAGCCGCAGGCGCCGGTAATGGCCCGGACGCCCTCCGCCTCCAGCTCCTTCGCCCCCTGAATGAACGGCTCCAGAAGGCTCGGGTCGCGTTCGTTGAGCAGGCGCTCGATGGAGGAACCCTTCACCTCCTTGTAGCGGACGGGAAAATCGTACGTCGTCGCGTTCCCCACGTTGCCCGGAATACACGGGTACGCGGCGTCCAGGATGAGAATGCCGATGGGCTCTCCGTCCCAGGACCGGCTCTTGCTCTTGATCTTGTAAACCGTCATATCGTCACCTCCATACTACGGATCACGGCTTCCCCAACTCCATCTTGCGCAGGACGTCGTCGAGGATCTCCAGGCCCTTGAGCGCGCTCAGCTTCGGATATCGGTGCGTCAGCTTGTAGAACGTCAGCATCGGAGCGGCTCCCGCCAGCGTGTGCCAGACGACGTGCTTGCCGCTGTTCTGCAGATGCGGCTCCACACAGCTGGGCAGGATCGCCCACTGTCCCGGCCTGCGCATCAGGCGCGGCACGAGGTGCGGCGAGAGGAGCTGGATGGGGATGCTGGCCATCGGATCCCACATCGTATTGTGCCACAGGCGGAACTCGGGCGACCACTCGATGTAAAGCTCCTCGGAGGGGTCGAGCTCCTCCGGGTGCAGGGCACGCGGCAAAACGCCCTCCTCCGCCTCGAGTCGCGCGACCATCATGACGTCCTCGTAAATCGGCGTGATGCTGACGTAACGGGAGGGCTCGCGGTGCACGACGAAGGCGACGTCGAACTCGCGGGTCTCGATCTTTTCGTACGCCATGTCGGTCGGGTCGGTGTTGATGCGCAGGTGGACCGGGGGATCGTGCTGCAACAGGTTGGTGAAGAGCTGAGGCAGCAGGTTGTTGTTGGCCACCTCGCTGCCGACGATGGCGAGAAACGCCGCCGACTGGCCGCTGTAGGAATCGGCGATTTCCTTGCGCGCCTCCTGCCATTTCAGCACCAGGGGCAGGAGCGCCTCGCCGGCCGGAGTGAGCCGGATCGACTTGACGCCCTTCTGGCGATCCACGAGCAGCATGCCGACCTCGCTTTCGAGGTTCTTCAGTTCGCGGCTGACGCTGGAGGGCGTCACGTTCAGCATGTCCGCCGCCTTGCCGAAGGTCCGGGACATGGCCACCGCCAGGAATACCTCGAGCATTTTCTCCTGCACGCACACCCTCCCTCGCCCGCGGTCGATTACGCCGCATCATTCGCCGCCGAAGCGCTTCCGCTTCGCGGGGCTCCGCCCCCGACCCAAACACCCCGCCAAGGGAGCGGGCCCCCTTGGCTCCCGATTTTTAAGACAATGTCCGTCCGCTCCAATATACCGCTTGCCGCC
>DAIRUD010000235.1:0-3977 GCA_036803565.1 Synergistaceae bacterium
CGGAGGGAAAGGACGAGGCGTCCGGCTCGCCCTGCATCAGGTCCTTGCCGCGGAACGTCTCCAGCGGCGTCCCGTCCTCCAGCGGAACGGTGAACGCCATGTGCTTCTCGGCGGAGTTCTCGGTCATCGGGTGGAACCAGTGCGTCCAGTGCGTCGCGCCGTTGGCGATCGCCCAATCCTTCATGGCCATGGCGACGATGTCCGCGTCGCACGCCTCCAACGGCTTTCGCCCCGCCATCGCCTCCTCCAGGTTGGCGAAGACGTTTTTGGGAAGATGCTCCCGCATCGCCCTCCGGTCGAAGACGAGCGAGCCGAAAATTTCCTTGACGCGCGGATATTGCCTCTCCACCGGCGTCCCCTTCGGCGTTGCGCTAAACATTGGCGTCATTCTCCTTCCTCCTTTTCATGCATAAAATACCTCAAAAAATCTGCTTATAGATCGATATAGTTAATACAAACGAATCAATTATTCAACAATATGCATTCTATCACATCACCATAAGCAAAAACAACCCTTCCGCAAAAATGCCGATCGGCGCACCGCGATCCGCCCGCCCCGCCGCCGTGTGCAGGGTATATAATGGAAACAGCGAGAAACGGAGATGCGGGGGGTGTCCTTCGATGCTGGAAAAAATCGATCTTTCGCGCAAAATGGACAAGGGCGAATACCAGGCAACCGCGCCGACGCTTCGCCAGCGACTCGGGGAGTTGCAGCGCCGCGCGAAGGAGGCCGGCATTCCCGTCATGGTCCTCTTCGAGGGCTGGGAGGCCTCCGGCAAGGGGACGCTGATGAACGAACTGATCCTGCCGCTCGATCCCCGCGGTTTCCGCGTGCACTACGTCCACAAGCAGAGCGACGACAACCAGAACCGCTACTGGCCGCCGATGCGCCGCTTCTGGGAGCTCACGCCGCCGCGGGGCCGGATCGGCATTTTCAGCCGCAGCTGGTACCGCCTCGTCCTCGACGAGGGCAGGGGCGGGACGACCTACGAGGACATCTCCTCCTTCGAGCACCAGCTCGCGCAGGACGGCGGCCTGATCGTCAAATTTTTCCTGCATATCGGCAAAAAGGAGCAAAAAAAACGCCTCAAGAAGCTCGACAAGCAGGACGCCTCGACCTGGCGCGTCAGCGAGCGGGAGTGGGCGGAGCACGAGCGCTACGACGACATCGCCCGGCTCGTCGACGAGATGATCCAGTACACCGACAAACCCTACGCGCCCTGGACGCTCGTCGAGGCGCACGACCGCAGGCACGCGACGGTCAAGATCCTCACGACCGTCGTCCGCGCGCTGGAAAAGGGCCTCGAAACCAGGGCCTTCCGGATGCGGCAGGCCGAGGCGCAGGCCATCATCGAGGACGAGATCGAGGTCGACGGCGGCGAGGACGGCACGCCCCACGGAGGACCGGCCGCCGTCGACGCGGCGCTCGCCCCCTCCGTGTTGCGCAACCTGGATATGAACAAACGACTCGACCGCGACGAATACGGGGAGCGCCTGACCAAACTCCAAAAACGCCTGCGCGAACTGCAATACGAGCTGTACGACGCCCGCAAGCCGATGATCGTCGTCTTCGAGGGGCAGGACGCGGCCGGCAAGGGCGGCTGCATCCGTCGCCTCACGGAACGCCTGGACCCGCGCGGGTACCAGGTTTCACCGACTTCCGCGCCCAACGACTGGGAGCGCGCGCACCACTATCTGTGGCGCTTCTGGAACGCCTTCCCCAAGGCCGGCCACATCGGGATCTACGACAGGAGCTGGTACGGCCGCGTCCTGGTGGAGCGCGTCGAGGGCTTCGCGGCGGAGGCCGAATGGCGGCGGGCGTACGCGGAGATCAACGAGATGGAGGACCAGTGGAGCCGCTACGGCGCGATCCTCGTCAAGTTCTGGCTGCAGATCGACGGGGACGAACAGCTCGCCCGCTTCACGGAACGGCGGGAAAACCCGGCGAAGACGTGGAAAATCACCGACGAGGACTGGCGCAACCGGGAAAAATGGCCCGCCTACGAGGCGGCGGCGGAGGAGATGATGCTGCGCACCAGCACGACCTACGCCCCCTGGACCATCGTCGAGGCCAACGACAAGCGGTATGCGCGGATCAAGGTACTGAAGAAAACGGTGGAAGCGGCGGAAGAAGCGCTCGGGGCGAAGGCCTGACGGAGCGCGGCGGTCCGCGGTACCGCCGCCCCAGTACAACAACCGGGAGGTTTGGATCGATGCAATACAGCGATTTGGAGGCGCTCGGCGCGCGCGTCTCGCTGTTGGGTTTCGGGGCGATGCGCCTTCCCCAGAAAAGCGAGGACCCCGCCGATGTCGACATCGATATGCTCCGCGATATGGTCGACATCGCGGTGACGGGCGGCGTCAACTACTTCGACACGGCTTACGCCTACCATAAGGGCTTCTCGGAGCCCGCCTTGCGCCAAGCCCTCGTCGAGCGGCACGACAGGGATTCCTATTATCTCGCGGACAAACTCGCGGTGTTCCTGTGCGACCGCCCCGAGGACCAGGAGAGGATGTTCGAGACGCAGCGGGAGCGCTGCGGGGTCGACCACTTCGACTTCTACCTGATCCACGCGATCACGGACGCCCGTTACGAACAGTGCCTCTCCTTCGGCTCCTTCGCCTTCCTGCGCAAGCTCCGAGAGACGGGCGCGGCGAGGCGGATCGGCTTCTCCTTCCACGGTTCGCCGCAATTGCTGGCGCGCGTCCTGGACGAGCAACCGGGGTTCGAATTCGTACAACTCCAGATCAACTACCAGGACTGGAACGCGCTGCACGCCGCCGCGTACCACCGCGTCGCCGCCGAGCGCGGCCTGCCGATCCTGGTCATGGAGCCGGTCAAGGGCGGCTCGCTGGCCAACCTCCCCCCGACCGCGGCGGCGCTCTCGGCGAAACTCTCGACGCCCGCCGAGCAGGCGGCTTTCGCCCTGCGCTTCGCGGCCTCGCGCGCAAACGTGGCCGCGGTGCTCTCCGGCATGACGACGCCCGAGCAGGTACGCGGCAACGTCCGCCTCTTCGGGACGCCGGAGATGCGCCGATTCTCCGCCGAGGAGATCGAGCTCGTCGACCGCATCCTCGACGAGACCCGCAAGATCGCCAACGTGCCCTGCACGGCCTGCCGCTACTGCCTGGGAGCCTGCCCCGTGGGCATCGACATCCCGCGCATCTTCTCCGTCTATAACGAATTCAAGCGCTCCGGCGTCGCCTTCCACGCGCAGTACATGTACTCCTGCATCGAGGACGGACGCCGCGCCGACGCCTGTATCGCCTGCGGCGCCTGCGCCGCCCTCTGCCCGCAGGGGATCGACATTCCCCGCGAGCTGGCGGCGCTGCATCCGCAGCTCCCCTTGATGCGCCTCGTGCCGGAAAACGACGGAAGCTGACGCGGAACGCATGAGTCGACGCCAACCCCTGATCTGGGCCGCATTACAGGGATTCCGCCGCGTCTGCTGCGCGTTGCCGCACGAGCGGGCCGTCGCGCTCGGCGGCGCGATGGGCCGTGCCGTGCAGCGCCTCTCCGGCACGAAAGCGGAAAAGGCGCGGGCGCGCTGCGCAAGGATCCTCGGCGTCCCGGACGGCGAAGCACGCGCGATCGTCTCATCCGCGTACGAGCACTTCGGCCGCGCGCTGGTCGAATTCGTCCGCCTGCCGCAGATGCGGGAGGCGCTCCCGGACCTGGTCGACCTGCGCGGCGAGGAGCACCTGCGCGCCGCATTGGCGCGCGGCAAGGGCGTCATCCTCCTCTCCGCCCACATCGGCTGCTGGGAGTACGGGGCGGCGCGCATCGCGCAACGAGGCTTCCCCATGAACGCCATCGGCGCGGAACAGCGGGACCCGCGCATCACCGCGGCGATCGAGTCCCTGCGCCAGGCCGGGGGCGTCAAACCCGTCGGCAAGGGAATGGACCTGCGGGCGGCCATCAGCTGCCTGAAGCGCAACGAGGTGCTGGCGGTGCTCCTCGACCAGGACGCCAAGGA
>DAIRUD010000236.1:0-3954 GCA_036803565.1 Synergistaceae bacterium
ACCGCACTCCAAATGCGGGGGTTGAGGGTTCGAATCCTTCCGGGCCTGCCATTTTTATGAATTGCGTCAACGGTGTCGCTCGACGCGGTGCCGAAGTTCGGCGCAAGGCGTACCTGCTTTGGTACAGCCGCCCGGCAGGCGTGATGCTTGCCGTTTTCGGCGTGTGATGCGTCGGACGATTATAGATGAGGAGGTCGGGACGGTGGACAGAGTTCTCCGTTTCACGCGGGAATCGTGGGCAGAACTGAAGAAAGTCTCGTGGCCGACGAAAAAGCAGATATGGTACTCCACGCTTGTGGTTCTGGCGTTGACGCTCGCCATGGCGGCCGTTCTCGGCTTCATGGATTTTCTGCTGACCGCCGTATTCTCCCGCATCGGCAGTTGACGTCGAATATGCGGTCCGTCTGGGGGTGCGGGGAACCTTCCCGATAAGATAAAATGGCCGAATTCAGCGAGAACTTGGAACGCCGGTGGTACGTCGTCCAGACCTACTCCGGATATGAGAACAAAGTCCGGGCGAATCTGGAGCAGCGTATCGCCACGATGGGCATGGAGGATCGCATTTTTCGCGTGCTTGTGCCCGTCGAGGAGCGTGTCTATACGAAAGAAGGCAAGGTCAAGCGCGTGCGCCGCAAGGTCTTCCCCAGCTATGTCCTCGTCGAGATGATATTGGAGGACCAGTCCTGGTACGTCGTCCGCCATACGCCGGGCGTGACCGGGTTCGTCGGCACGGGCAACCACCCCATCGCCCTCTCCCCGAAAGAAGTCTCCGAAATCATGGCGAAAATCACCAAGGACCAGGCCAAGCCGAAGGTCGAGATCGCGTTCAAGCCGGGGGACACCATCCGGGTCAAGAGCGGTCCCTTCGCCAACCAGGTCGGCCCCGTCGTCGAGGTCATCGAGGACAAGGGCAAGGTGAAATTCAGCGTCACGGTCTTCGGACGAGAGACTCTCGTGGAGGCGGACCACACCGAGCTGGAAAAGCTCTAGGTGTCTGTGGAATGAAAATAGGCCGCACCGCCGCAGGCGGCGCGGCTTCATGCGGAGACGCAATTTCGAAGGGCTTTGTCCCGGCCGCGCGGACGGCAAGCAGCCGTCCCACGAAACTTCGGGAATCCCCGCGGTTGCGCGAAGTTCTTCCGGAGCGTCCCGCCACACTAAGGAGGTAGTTGTAACTCATGGCGAAGAAAGTGATAGGGGAGCTGAAACTACAGCTTCCCGCAGGGAAGGCTACGCCCGCCCCGCCCGTAGGGCCCGCACTGGGGCAGCGCGGCATCAACATTATGGAGTTCGTGAAGCAGTTCAACGCCAAGACGGCCGATCAGGTCGGTATGATCATCCCGGTCGTCATCACGGTGTATGCGGACCGCAGCTTCTCGTTCATCATGAAAACCCCGCCCGCGAGCGTCCTGCTCAAGAAGGCGGCGGGCAAGGAGAAGGGTTCCGGCGTCCCCAACAAGAACTTCGTGGGCAAGGTGACGCGCAAACAGGTGCAGGAGATCGCCCAGCTGAAGATGGTCGACCTGAACGCGGGCAGCATCGAGGCCGCCATGCGCATGGTCGAGGGCACCGCCCGCTCGATGGGCGTGGAGATCGCAGGGTAGTCTTTATCCCCGGGTTGCCGGGTAAATCGTGGGAGGGGGACGTACCCCCGCCAATACCACAGGAGGAAAATCGAATGGCGAAGAAGGGCAAACGTTACAAGGCGCTGCAGGAGAAGGTCGACCGCACGCGGAGCTACTCGCTGGAAGAGGCGGTCGCTCTGGCGAAGCAGTGTGCGACGGCGAAGTTCGACGAGAGCGTCGAACTGCACGTGAAACTCGGCGTCGATCCGCGCCACGCCGATCAGCAGGTGCGCAGCACGGTCGGTCTGCCGCACGGCACGGGCCACACCAAAAAGGTGCTGGTTATCGCGGCCGGCGAGAAGATCAAGGAGGCCGAGGACGCCGGTGCCGATTTCTTCGGCGGCGAGGAGAAAGTTGCGGAGATCGAGGGCGGCTGGATGGATTTCGACGCCGTCATCGCGACGCCCGACGTCATGAAGTCGGTCGGCAAGCTCGGCAAGGTCCTGGGCCCGCGCGGCATGATGCCCAGCGCCAAGGCGAACACCGTCACCTTCGACGTCGCCGCGGCCGTCAAGGAGATCAAGGCGGGGCGCGTCGAGTTCCGCGTCGACAAGGCGGGGATCATCCACAACGCCGTCGGGCGCGCTTCCTTTACGGAGGAACAGCTGGGCGACAATATCAAGACGCTGCTGCGCGCGATTATCAAGGCGCGCCCGGCGGCGGTCAAGGGCACGTATCTGAAGGGCATCGCGATCTCCTCGACCATGGGCACGGGGATCAAGGTCGACGAGGCGGCCGTGCAGAAGGACGTTGCGGAGTAACCGGCGACCACGTACGCCGGCGCGGCGTTTTACAATCCGATAGAGAAGGGCCAAAGACAGCGGGTGCCGTCGCAGGACGGCTCAATTCCCCGCCGAGGTTCGAGAAGGCGATTTTGTGTTGCCATCGAAACCGGCTCTTTCTTTAGAAGCGCCGGTTTTTTCTTTTTCCGGCCAACCGATTTGACGCAGAGGAGGTGAATTCATGCCGACAGAGGCAAAACGCAAGGAAATCGACTCTCTGGTCGAAAAACTCAACGCCAGCGAGGCCGTGTACATCGTCGAGTATCGCGGACTGACGGTCTCCAAGGCGACGGCGGTGCGCAAGTCGATCCGCGCGTCCGAGGGCGAGATGAAGGTTACCAAGAACACCCTGATGCGCATCGCGCTCCGCGAGACGGGAAGCCCGACCGCGGACGAGATCGACACGGGGCCGAACGCCTACGTCTTCGCGTACAAGGACGTCGCCGCCACGGCGAAGGCCCTGCGGGACTTCTCCAAAGAGAAAGGCAACGAGGCTCTCGTGATCAAGGGCGGTATCATGGGCGGGAAGGTCCTTAACAAAGATCAGGTCATGGCGCTGGCCGACCTGCCGCCGCGCGAGGTGCTTATCGCGCAGCTGCTGGGCGTGCTCAACGGGCCGATCCGTTCGTTCGTCACCGTTCTTTCCGGGCCCGCACGCGGTCTGGTTACGGCGCTCTCCCAGATTCGGGAGCAGAAGGAAAAGGCCGCGTAGTTACGCGGCGCGCACGCGGATCGCGTGTTCTGAAATTTTTCGCAGACGCATACTTTTGAGGAGGAATAACAAATGACCCGTGAAGAACTGGTAAAAGCGATCGAAGAGATGTCCGTGCTCGAGCTGTCCGAGCTCGTCAAGGAGCTTGAGGAGAAGTTCGGCGTTTCCGCGGCGGCGCCCGCGATGGCCATGCCGATGATGGCCATGCCCGGCGCCGGTGCGGCGGCTGCGGCCGACGAGGAGAAGACCGAGTTCGACGTCGTGCTCGTCGACCACGGCGCCAACAAGATCAACGTCATCAAGGTCGTCCGCGAGATCACCGGTCTCGGCCTGAAGGAAGCGAAGGAGCTCGTCGACACCCCCCCGAAGCCCATCAAAGAGGGCGCCAGCAAGGACGAGGCCGAGGAGATCAAGAAGAAGGTCGAGGAGGCCGGCGCGAAGGTCGAACTCAAGTAGTTCGCGATCGCAACCGAAAAGATGGGACAGCCGTGGAAACGCGGCTGTCTTTTTTTGTGTTTTGTGCTATAACCCGATCATGATTACGGATGTGCACGCCCATGTCTATCCTCCGGAAGTGATCGCCGACTGGGAGAGAATCGCCGCGCGCGAGCCCTACTTCTCCCTGCTGGTGCGTGGCCGTGCGCATCGCTGGGGCACGGCCGACGACCTGCTCGCCGCAATGGCGGAGGACGGGGTGGACGAAAGTTGGATCTGCGGTTTCGGCTTCGCCGATCTCGGCCTCTGCCGCCTGTGTAACGATTACGTACTGGACGCCGCGGCGCGTTCGGGAGGCAGGCTGCGTCCGCTCGCCGTCGTGCCGCCCGCGGCGCCCGGC
>DAIRUD010000237.1:0-3902 GCA_036803565.1 Synergistaceae bacterium
GTTCAAGTGCGGCTTATTTCTCTCGAATTTCTCCTTTGCCATCTCTCTTGCCTCCTAAAATTTATATGAAACTCTGTACTATGCTCTATCGGTTCAGCAGCTTTTCGGCGACGTCACGCGAGACCTCTTCGTAATGATCGAAGGTCATCGTATAGGACGCGCGTCCCGAGGTTTTGCTGCGCAAGTCCGTCGCATATCCGAACATTTCCGAAAGGGGAACGTAGGCCTTGACGATCCGCGCGTTGGCCCGCATGCCCATTCCTTCGACCTTGCCGCGTCGCGAGGAAAGATCGCCGATGACGTCGCCCATGTATTCCTCGGGCACGACGACCTCGACGCTCATGATGGGCTCCATCAGGACGGGGTTCGCTTTGCGCATGGCCTCTTTGAAGGCCATGGAACCGGCGATGCGGAACGCCATTTCCGAGCTGTCGACGTCGTGGTAGCTGCCGTCGACGATGGCCACCCGGACGCCGATAACGGGATAGCCGCCGAGAATGCCGTTGTTCATCGCTTCCTCGACGCCCTTCTGCGCGGCGGGGATAAACTGCTTGGGAATGACGCCGCCGACGATCTTGTCCACGAACTCGTAACCCGTGTTGCCCTCCATCGGCTCGATCTCCAGGACGACATCGCCGTACTGCCCGTGTCCGCCGCTCTGGCGCACAAACTTCCCCTGGGCGCTGGCGGGAGCCTTGATCGCCTCCCGGTAGGCGACCTGCGGGCGGCCGACCTTGACCTCCACGCCGAACTCGCGGCGTAAGCGGTCGACGATGACCTCCAGGTGCAACTCGCCCATACCGGCGATGATGGTCTGCCCGCTCTCCTCGTCGACCGAGACGCGGAAGGTCGGATCCTCCTCGGAAAGCGCTTCCAGTCCTTTGGAGAGCTTGATCTGATCGGCCTTGCTCATCGGTTCGACCGAAAGGTCGATGACCGGTTCGGGGAAGACCAAGTTTTCGAGAAGCACGGGATTGCTCTCGAGGCAGAGGGTGTCTCCCGTACGAACCTGCTTCAAACCCGGGATCGCGACGATCATACCGGCCGAGGCGGACTCCATCTCCTCGCGCTTGTTCGCGTGCATACGCAGAATACGTCCCACGCGCTCGCGCTTGTGCGTCGTGGAGTTGTACACGCCCGTCCCGTTGGCAATCGTACCGGAATAGATACGGCAAAAGGCCAGCCTTCCGACAAAGGGATCCACCATGATCTTGAAGGCGAGCGCGGCGAAAGGCGCGCTTTCGTCCGCGTTGACGACCACTTCCTTTTCATCGTCGTCCGGATCCACACCGTGCACCGGGGGAAGATCCAGCGGACTGGGAAGGTAGTCGACGACGGCGTCCAACAGCGGTTGAACGCCCTTGTTCTTGAAGGCGGAACCGCACAATACGGGCACGATCTCCAGATTGATCGTACACTTGCGCAGGGCGGCCTTGATCGCTTCGATCGAGACCTCCTCGCCCTCCAGAAAAAGATTCATGATGTCGTCGTCGAAGTCGGCGAGCGCCTCCACGATCGCGTCGCGGGCGACCTTCGCCTCTTCGAGAAGCTGCGGCGGGATGTCCGCAACCGTATAATTCTGCCCGAGATCGTCTTCATAGACAATCGCCTTGAAATTCACGAGATCCACCATGCCGACGAAGCCGTCCTCCACTCCGATCGGCATCTGGATGGGAACCGCCTTCGCGCCGAGGCGCTCGCGCATATCCCCCACGACCGTCGCGAAATCCGCGCCGACGCGGTCCATCTTGTTGATGAAGGCCACGCGCGGGACGTGGTATTTGTCGGCCTGCCGCCAGACGGTTTCCGACTGCGGCTCCACGCCGCCGACGGCGCAGAAGACGGAGACCGCCCCGTCGAGGACGCGCATGGAACGCTCGACCTCGACCGTAAAATCCACGTGCCCGGGCGTATCAATAATATTGATCAGCGTATCGCCCCACTGACACGTCGTCGCCGCGGAGGTGATGGTGATGCCGCGCTCGCGCTCCTGCTCCATCCAGTCCATGGTCGCCGCGCCCTCGTGCGTCTCGCCGAGCTTGTGCTTGCGCCCGGTATAAAACAGGATACGCTCCGTCGTCGTCGTCTTTCCGGCGTCGATGTGCGCTGCGATTCCGATATTTCGAATTGTATTCAGATCCATTTTCGCCATTTGTCTATTCCACCGTCAATTCGACAGGTTCACGATTCAAGAGAACAAGCAGGCACATAGCGTCAACCCGTCGCCTCGCACGTTACCAGCGATAGTGCGCAAACGCCCTGTTTGCCTCGGCCATACGATGCGTATCCTCGCGTTTTTTCACGGAACCGCCCTCGCCCTTACAGGCATCCGCAAGTTCGCGCGCGAGGCGTTCCACCATGGGGATACCCTTCCGCGACCGGGAATACTGAATGATCCAGCGGATCGCAAGCGCCTGCGCCCTGTCGGGGCGCACTTCCACCGGCACCTGATAGGTGGCGCCGCCGACACGGCGCGGGCGAACCTCGATCTGGGGCCGGACATTGTTCATCGCCTTTTCATAAACCTCGACGGGCTCGATTCCCAAGCGCCCGGCGGCGATGTCGAGCGCACCGTACATAATCCGCTCGGCCGTGCTCTTCTTTCCGTCGAGCATCAGACAATTTACGAACTTCGCTATGGAGGGATTGCCATACACCGAATCGGGCGGCGTTACCCTTGGCCTGACGTGCCCTTTACGCGGCATTCACCATGCTCCTCTCTGCAAAAAAGCAAACAATCCGAAGAACCGTTATTTCTTCGGCGCGCGAGCGCCGTATTTCGAACGGCTCTGCTTACGATTTTCGACGCCGCCGCAGTCCAACGTGCCGCGCACGATATGGTAACGCACACCCGGCAAGTCCTTCACGCGGCCGCCGCGCACGAGCACGACCGAGTGCTCCTGCAGGTTGTGTCCGATCCCGGGGATGTAGGCGGTAACCTCGATCCCGTTGGTGAGACGGACGCGCGCGACCTTGCGGAGCGCGGAGTTCGGCTTCTTCGGCGTCACCGTGTAGACGCGGGTGCAGACGCCGCGGCGCTGCGGATTCTCCTGAAGCGCTGGCGCCGTGGAGCGCGCCCTCTTGTCCTTGCGACCATGCCGGATCAATTGCTGTATACTCGGCAAATTAACTCCTCCCTTCCTCAAAACTACAGTCTATATCACGCATTCTTTATCGTATAGAAACCTTCTCGGCAACGTCGTCGCGTCATTTTTCAAACGAACGACGCGCAAACACACTACTCCCATCAGCGCAGAAGCACCGGGAAATCTTATCAGGGTCGCAGGCGCATGTCAAGGCTGGCAATCGGGAATCGGAGAATTCCCGCACCCGGAGCAAAGTGCCGCGCCAATCGGGAAACCTTTTCGAATTCCGCTGCATGAAACCACGAACGCCGTGCCGTAGCGCCTCGCTGAGAACATCCCTCATTTTGCATCTCCCGCGCCGCCCATCACCCGCTCGAACCAAACCGAAATCTCCGCACAATCGGAAAGCGCTTTCGACAACAAAGGGCTCTCGCCCGACTCCGCCGATCGTGCGCAGGCACGCTCCAATTCCAGCAAACGGCGCAGAACTTGCTCCGGCGAAGGGATTTCCTCCACGCCGTTAGCCTGTGCCGTGGAGAGCAGCGTAATCTCGGCTTTCAGCGCATCCGCCTCGGTCTGCCAACGCCCGCGGGCTTCGTCCGTAACGAACGAAGAAGCCGCCATCGACGCAATCTCGCGCATCCGCACCAGCCGCTCCTCGATCGCCCGCAGCATCGCCCCGCATGAGGAAACGGGCTTCATTTTCGCATCGTCGCATATTTTCCGATATGCGTTGGCGCATAGATAGCGCCGCAAGTTTTCCTCCATCGCCCTCCCCTCCCGGCGGCGAATCCGTCCGGCGGTACGCCGCGCGCA
>DAIRUD010000238.1:0-3893 GCA_036803565.1 Synergistaceae bacterium
GCGCGGGAGTTCCTCCTCAATAATAGTGCGGCAGGCCCTTCGCCTTCGCGCTCGCGATCCAGCGCGGCACCGGCGGGACGACCCGGCTCTGGTCCGACAGCCGGACCTCGATCAACGCCGGGCCGCGGAAGGAAAAGGCCTCCTCCAGCACGCCGCGGACCTCGTCGGCCCGCTCGATCCGGTACCCCTTGATCCCGAACCCGCGCGCGACCGCCGCATAGTCCACGCGCCCGAAGTCGGTGGCGAAGAAGTCGGCGTCGTAGACGTGCGCCGTCTCGCCCTTGATCCAGCCGAAGACGTCGTTGTTGAAGATGAAGAGCTTGGCGTTCAGCCCCAGCCGCGCGTACGTCTCCAGCTCGCCGCAGTTGAAGTGGAAGCTGCCGTCGCCGCCGAGCCCGACGGCAACCGCCTCGGGGTGCGCGACGCCGACGCCGACCAGCGCCGGGATCACGTAGCCGAGCGCGCCGCAGGTGTAGTTGGACAGGAAACGCCTGCCCATATCCTTCTGCACGATGAAGGCCGCCGAGAAGATGCTGCCCATGCCCGGCTCCACCGCGATATAGCTCCGCTCCGGCAGCACCGCCTCCAGCGCCTTCATGAAGCGCACCGGGTTCACCGGCGCCTCCTCCGATTCCGCCGCGCGCGCCACCATCGCGTCCAATTCCGCCATCGCCGGCACGACCCGATCGCGGTTCTTCGCCCGCCCGGTGACGCCGCGGCTCTTCGCCCGCTCCACCATGACGGCCAGCGTCGCCTTGGCGTCGCCGACCAGCGCTGCCTCGGTGCGGTAGTTGTTCCCGGCGTCCACGCCGCTGATATTCAAATAGGCGACCTTTGGGCCGTCCTTGTGCGGCGGCAGCTTCCAGGCGTCCGTCCCGGCGGAGTCGGTGTTGGAGCCGACGAAGAAGACGAAGTCGGCCTCCTCCAGAAAGCGGTTGGCGTACCCCGTCCCGCCCCGCGCCCCGACCAGGCGGATGGAGAGCGGGTGCGTCTCGGGGATCGTGCCCTTGCCGGTCATGGTGCAGCCGACCGGGACGCCGAAGTGCTCGGCGAGCGCCAGCACCTCCTCACCCGCGCCGGACACCAGCGCGCCCTGCCCGCAGACGACGACCGGCCGCTCCGCCTCCGCCAGCAGCTCGATCGCGCGATCGATCTGCGCGAAGTCCGCGACGGGACGATACGCGGGCCAGCGGGCCAGGCAGGGGTCGGGGTAGAGATCCGTCACCTCGACCTCCTCGTCGTACACGTTCATCGGCACGCGGATGTGGACCGCCCCCGGCTTGTCGGCGAGGGCCACGCGAAAGGCCCGGCGCATCAAGAAGGGGATGTCGCGCGCCGCCGTGATGAGGATGCTCTCCTTGGTGATCGCCTTGTACATGGCGTTGTGATCGAAGCCGGTCAGCATGTTGCGCTTGTCGCAGTTGTAGGGGATATCGGACGTGAAGCAGATGGTCGGGACGCCGCCCGCGTTGGACTCCAGCACGCCCGGCGCGGGATGCGCCGCGCCGGGGGCCGGAGCCTCGCTGACGCCGACCGTCCCCGTCACCTTGGCGTACGCCTCCGCCATGTAGGCGGCGGCCCGCTCGTCGTGCGTCAAAATATGTTCGATTTCGTTATAGTTCAACCACTGCCGGTAGAAGCCGAGCGTCGTCTCCCCCGGCAGCCCGAACACGTGCCGCACACCGTGCAGCCGCAGCATCTCGAGTATCAACCAAGCGCCTTTCGCCTTCATATGGATACACCTCTCTCGGCCGCACAGGACGCGGCGTCTTTTGGGGTTTCCGATTCTCCGCGGCGATCTCGCCGCCCATCACAGGTGAGCGGCTAAATTGTATTTCAGAATCCCCCTTCCGTCAAGCGTGGAAACCAGACGTTCGCAATCGCGACCTCTCTCTGCGAAATACCGGCACCAGTAGCTTTATCAGGCGAGAAAGATACCTGCGCAAGCCATACGCACCCGAATAAAAACGCAACGATCCCCCCAAACGATTCCATCTCGCCCACCGCCTGCGGAGGGTCGCGGCAAAATCGCCAACACTCGCAGTAAACTTCTTTCTCCACCCCAAATAACATTCGTACAACACGCCTCCACAGGCGTACCGTGCTCGTTGGCAAATGTTTTTCACACGTGTTACAATACTCCGAGGAGGGGAAACGATGGTGAGGTCGGTTGAAATCAACAAGGACAAGATTTATTCCTCCGGCGAAATCATCGCCATCCTCAAGGCGGACGGTTGGTTGCTCGACAAGGCGGAGGGAAGCCACCACCAATTCAAACACCCGAACAAACCGGGGAAGGTGACGGTCAAGCATCCGCATAAAGACGTCCCCGGCCCGACTTTCAAATCGATCATGAAACAGGCGGGGCTTTGGCGGCCTCATTCGCGAGGGGAGGATCCACATGGATAAAACGGACGGCAGGCCCGCAAGGTATCGTTATCCCGCGTTCATCGGCTTCGACGAGCCGACGAAGTGCTATTACATCCTCTTCCCCGACCTTCCCGGCTGCACGACACAGGGCTACACCGAGGAAGAGGCCTTGACCTCCGCAAAGGAGGCGCTCTCGCTGCATCTTTACGGGATGGAGGACGACGGCGACGAGATTCCGCAGCCGCGCTCGATCGTCGGCCTGAAGGGCGAGAATGGCGAGACGGTCGTCCTGATCGAAGTCTGGATGCCGTCCTTTCGCGAGCGCATGGAGACGAAAGCCGTCAACCGCACGGTCACCCTCCCCGGTTGGCTCGACAAGGAGGCGAAAGCCGCCGGGCTCAACTATTCGCAGATTCTCCAGGACAGCGTCATGGAGCGGTTGCGGATCGGCAGGGTCGTGCGAAAAAATCGCCGGGCGAAAATCCCCGCGTAACCAGGAGCACAACAAAACCACCGCCGCACCGGATATACAACGAACGCGGCGCTCGTCGAGCTATACACGTACCCCATGATCAATCCGCAACCCACGCGGGCCGCGCCCATACGCCTCAGGCATCGCAACGACCGCTACCGCACCCGGTTGAGCCGCACAAGCCCGCGTGCTATGATGACCGCGAAGCGCGGAAGCCGGACTGCGGGCACCGCCTATCCTTGTTTCCGAAAGAAAAAGGAGCGTGCCATATGTCGAACGTTTCGCGGATCGCCACAGCCTTTTGCGCCCTGCTTCTGTTCCTCCTCTCCCCCATCGGCCCCTCCGCCGCCGACGACTGGCGCTGCACCTGCGGCTGCGATCCCTGCGGCGGCGAACTCTGCGTCAACTACAACGGCCGTTGCTACGCGGGCGAGACGTGGCGTTTCAACCTCCAGGAGGCGGGCAAAATCCGCAAAAAGGACATCGTCAACGCCATCGGCAGCATCACCCATCACCCGGAGGGCATCCGCGTCAAGAACGACAAGCGCAACCACTCCTGGACCTACAGCTACACCATCGGACAGGCCTATCGCCACAAGACGCGCTGGACCGCCACCCTGGAGGTAACGGAGCTCTCCGGCGGCGCCTGGTCCGGCGTCGGCTTCGGCAACGACGGATTCCAGATCGTCTTCCGCGCCAACGCCCACGGCAAGGGGCAGCTCGTCGCCCTCCACCCCGACGTCTCCGCCAAAGTCGTCGAAACGTTCTCCCTGCCGCCGGAATATCGCGGCCGAACGGCCTTTACCCTGGCGACGAACTACGACATCCGCACGGCAACGCTCTCCCTCTCCGTCGACGATACCCTGGTGCGCGAAATCCGCCTGCCCGACAACGGCATCCCGGCCATCTCCACCGCTTACCGCTTCTGCATCGAAACCCGCAACCCCGGCCTCGCCACGACCGGAAGCGCCCTCTACCCCAACTTCCACGTCGTCGCCTACGACCGATGAAAGGGCGCGGACCGCGTGGGCTCCGCCCCCGCACCCCCGGC
>DAIRUD010000239.1:0-3890 GCA_036803565.1 Synergistaceae bacterium
CTCTGCCCCCGCACCCCCGGCAGGGAACTCCGTCCCCTGGCGGGGTGCGGGGCAGCGCCCCGCGGTCCTGCTTTATATGCGGACGAGTTCGTAATCGACACGGCCGAGGCCGATGCTCTCGGCGTAGGCCATGGTATCGCGCCATTTGGCGTGCGGGAAGAGGGTGGCGAACTTGTCCAGCCCTCTGCCGTCGTTCTGCGCGCGGTATTCCTCGAGTGCGGAACCGGGGTGGATCGGGGCCTGCGTCACCAGGTCGGCGGAGGCGACGTCGATCGCGACGGGGTCGCGCGAGGCGAGCATGCCGATGTTCGGGACCAGGGGAATGTCGTTGTGATCCTCGCAGTCGCAGTGCGGGGAGACGTCCATGACGAAGTTCAGGTGCAGGTGCGGTTTGCCGCGCAGGGCGGCGAGGGCGTATTCGGCGACGCGCTCGCCGAGTACCTGCCCGCCCTGGTCCCAGCTGATGCGGACGGCACCGTAGTTGCAGGCCGCGACGCACTGGCCGCAGCCGACGCAGCGGCTCCGGTCGATGACGGCCTTGCGCGCGGCGTCGAGGCGGATGGCGGCGTAGGCGCAATGGGACTCGCACTCGCCGCAGCCGACGCAATGGTCGGCCTTGACTCGCGGCGTGGAGGCGCTGTGCATGTGGTGTTTGCCGTTGCGCGAGCCGGAGCCCATGCCGACGTTCTTGACCGCGCCGCCGAAGGCGGTCTCGACGTGTCCCTTGACGTGGTTGAGGGAGATGACGACGTCCGCCTCCGCGATGCCGGAGGCGATGAAGGCGGTCTTGAAGTGCTTGCCGTCGATCGCGATCTCGCGGTGGTCGTGGCCGCGCAGGCCGTCGGCGATCAGGACCGGGCAGCCGACGGCGGAGTAGGCGTAGCCGTTGCCGGCGGCGGCGATCAGATGGCGCACGGCGTCCGCGCGCTCCCCCTTGTAGAGCGTGTTGGCGTCCGTGACGAAGGGCAGGCCGCCTCGGGCGGCCACCAGTTTGGCGATGCGGGCGGCGTAGTTGTGGCGAAGGAACGCCAGGTTGCCCGGCTCGCCCAGGTGCAGCTTGAGCGCGACGAGCCGGTCCTTCAGGTCGATGTCGTACAGCCCGGCCTTTCGCGCGAGTTTTTCCGCCTTGTCCAGCAGGTTCGTGTCGTTGTCGGTGCGAAGGTCCGTGAAAAATACGTGCGATTTTCCCGCGTCGTGATTTGGCAAGTTACGATCCCCTTTCCTCCGGTGCTTCCTCCATGCTATCTTACACGAAGATTTTCACGGCGAAACAGGGGTTTGCCGATCAATTTCGTACGGAACGGGCGGAGGCGGTTGCAATGGAGAAAATGACGGCAAGACATGGGTTTATATCCGGCTGCGTGCAGGGAGTCGGGTTTCGCTGGTACGCGCGGCGCGAGGCCGCCGCCTTGGGTCTGTGCGGCTGGGTGCGCAACCTCCCAGACGGCCGGGTGGAGATCCGCTTTCAGGGCGGAGCCGACGCCGTATCCAGGATGGAGGAGTGGTGCCGACACGGTTCCCCCGAAGCGGAGGTCGACCGTGCGGATCTTTCAGCCGTGGAGCTGGACGGGACGTTGCGTTCTTTCGAGGTTCGATAGACATCGATCATCGCTACCCAGATATTGCGGCGCAAGCCGCAACCCGGCGGCGCACTCGTCGTCGCCCGCGAGGCGGCGAAGGAGCGCGCGAATGACCGTGACGCGTGCGAGGACAAGGCGATGAAAAAATCGGTGCTTACGCGCCGAGGGGTTGCGGGCGCTCTGCGAACGGACGCGATGTTCGGGTCTCCGTGCATCGTGGTCGGACAGGAGGAACCGCTCTGTCCGGCGGGGGAGTAAGCGCCGCGAACAACCGAGCTTCATCGATAACGCAGCACTCCGTCGCGAACTAGCCCTGGTTTCGTGTCGTTTTGTTTTGAAATGTTTTTCTTCTATGTTATGCTTTGCACCTGCGCGTCGCGCGACGCGCGAGTCCGATTCGATTCGCGAAAGGTGCGGGTATAACGCATGGGTTCTTTTTCCGGATTGTTGCATGGTGCCGCCGAACTGTTTCACTCCCTCGTCGCCTGGCTCGTGGACGTCGTGGGCGCGTTGGGGTATCCGGGCATCATTTCGCTGATGTTTCTCGAGTCCTCGTTTTTCCCCTTCCCCAGCGAGGTCGTCGTGCCTCCCGCCGGGTATCTCGCCAGCAAGGGGGAGATGAACATCGTGCTCGTCATCCTCTCCGGCATCCTCGGCAGCCTGCTGGGGGCGCTCTTCAACTACTGGATCGCCGTCAAATGGGGGCGGCGCTTCTTCGACCGCTTCGGCAAGTATTTCTTCGTCTCCCCCGAGGCGCTCGACAAGGCCGAGGTCTTTTTCGCGCGGCACGGACACATCAGCACCTTCACGGCCCGCCTGCTGCCGGTAATCCGTCAGTACGTCTCGCTCCCCGCGGGGCTGGCGCGGATGAACCTGTTCAAGTTCTGCCTCTTCACCGGACTGGGCAGCGGTATCTGGGTGGCGATCCTGGCCCTCGTCGGCTATTGGATCGGCAGCGGCACCGACGATATGTACGCCGTGTTGCATAAAATCACCATCCTGCTCGTCGCTTTCTGTGTGCTGTTGGTCGGCGTCTATCTTCTCCGCCTGCGCCGCAGAAGAGGGGACGGCGGCGTTTCCTGATGCGCGTCTCCCGGCTGCTCGTGGCGATCGGGGCGCTCTCCCTGGCGGGGTGTTGGGGCGCCTTCGCGCTCCAGGCGCAGGCGGCGGAGGCCTTGAAGGTTCTCCCACCGCGCCGGGGCATGTACCACAGCGCTTATCCCGGCTTCGGTTTACAGGACGACGAGGTCTCGGCGGAATCCGTGCGCCGCTTCGCCGCGAAAGCGCAGAAGGGGATCGCCTGGAGCTACGTCGCGTTTCACTGGAACGACGGCATCCGCTTTCCCGTAGAAGCCTGCCGGACGCTGCACGCGGAGGGCATCGTCCCGCTGGTCGGCATTATGCCCTGGAGCACGCGCCGACAGGGGCAGCCGGAGTCGGTCTACACGCTGGAGCGGATTCTGCGCGGCGATTTCGACTGGGAGCTGACCCGCTGCGCGGAGGACGTCCGGGCGCTCGGTTTTCCGATCATGATCGAGTTCGGGCCGGAGGTCAACGGTTCGTGGTTTCCCTGGAACGGCGTCTGGAACGGCCGCGACGCCGACGAGTACGGCGAAAGGGGCGTTGCGGACGGGCCGGAGCGCTTTCGCGACGCGTACCGCCACATCGTCGACATCTTCCGCGCAAACGGGGCCCGCGACGTTACCTGGGTGTTCCACGCCGCGCTGGACGGCGCGCCGCAGGAGGCGTGGAACGAACCCCGCAATTACTATCCCGGCGACGCCTGGGTGGACTGGATCGGCGTCAGTCTCTACGGACGCCTGCGCAACAACGGGGCGGGGAACCTCAACGAACCGCTGGACGCGTTGGAGCGCGCCTATCTGATGTTGTTGCGGGTTTCGCCGCAGCGCCCGATGGCGCTGTTGGAGTTCGGCACGACCGAACACGGCGCGAAGGAGAAGGCGCGCTGGATCGACGGACTGTTTCGCGAGATCCGCTCCGGGCGCTACACGCGGATCAAGGCCGTGAGCTGGTGGAACAAGCCTCGCCGCCCGGACGGCAAACGTTCGCATCTGGAGATCGACAGCTCCCGCGAGAGCCTCGACGCCTACCGCAAGGGCGTCGGCCCGTTGCTGGACAAAGTCGACTTCTATCTCGAATATACCCCCTGACGCCGACCGGCGTTTCCATCTCGATTTTCGTCGACCTCGGTGCGGCGCGTGATGCACCATACCATTTTCAGATCAAATGAGGGCGGCGGGGCGTTCCGTCGTGCCAAGCCCCGGCCCCCTCGACGAGGGGACTGTCGGC
>DAIRUD010000240.1:0-3878 GCA_036803565.1 Synergistaceae bacterium
TTCCGCTCCACCCCGGCGCGGAGAAATACTTCAAGGAAACCGGTTTGATCAAATAAAGAGACGGCGCACGGGGCCGGGCTTTCCCCGGCCCCTCGGCATACCTGCGGAGCGAAGCCGAGGAGGGGGTCCCTCATGTCCATGGATATCAGAAAAAAAATCTCCTACGTAACGGCGTTATTCTGGCTGGCAGCACAACTTTACGCCGCATTTCGCCCGATGTCGGGCATGATCATGCGGCCGATTCTCCTCTCCTGCTCCCTGTCCATCGCGTTCATGATGCGCCCCATGAGCATCAAGGGCAAAACGAATGCGACGTTTGCGGCCGTCGTGGACGCTGTCCTGTACATACTGTCGATGGTCTGCCTCGCCTATCTCTGGACCGGGCATGACCGGCTCAACCAACGCATCGCCTACATCGACGAAGTGCTGCGGATGGACATCGCCCTCTGTACCGCCTACGTCGTGCTAATCTTCGAAGCGGGCAGGCGCTACCTTGGGTGGTCGATGAACCTGGTCTGCCTCGTCTTCCTGATCTACGGATTCTGGGGGGCTGATATGCCGGGAATCTTCGGCCACACCGGTCTGAACCCGGAATTGTTCACCGAGATCCAATTCCTGACGACGGGCGGCATCTTCTCCAGCCCCATCGCCACGACGGCCAGCACGGTCTACTATTTCACGCTCTTCGGTGCGTTCCTGGCGGCGACACCGGCGGGGACGCTCTTTGCAGCGTGCTCGAAGTACCTGACGCGCAACTCGCTGGGCGGAGCGGGAAAGGCGACCGTCATCGCGTCGGGGCTGTTCGGCATGATCAGCGGCAGCGGCCCCGGCAACACGGCCACCGTCGGCACGCTGATGAACCCCATGATGCAGGAGGCCGGTTTTCGGCCGCGGTTCAGCGCCGCGCTCTTCGCGGTCGGCGGCACCGGAGGCCTGCTGATCCCGCCGGTCATGGGCGCTACGGCGTTCGTCATGGCCGATATGATCGGCATCCCTTATCTCGTGATCGCCAAAGCGGCGATTTTGCCCGCTGCGCTCTACGTCCTGTCGCTGCTCTGGACGGTACACCTCGAAGCGGACAGCCAGGGGATGCGCAACGTCAAGGTCGACAAGGCGGCACTGATCGCCACGATGAA
Source organism: Synergistaceae bacterium (assembly GCA_036803565.1). Lineage (GTDB taxonomy): Bacteria > Synergistota > Synergistia > Synergistales > Synergistaceae > DAIRUD01. Next base: position 1,137 of record DAIRUD010000240.1, read on the forward strand.
AAAATACTTCTACCTCGTACTTCCCATTTTCAGCGTCGTCTACTTGCTCATCATCGGCAGGTCCTTGATGTTCGCGGCGCTCGCGTCGACGCTGCTCATCATCTTGCTCTGCCAGATTCGCCGGGAGAGCCGTATCGGCCTGCGCGCCATCCTCGACATGGCTATCGACGGGACGATCTCCTGCGTCGCCATGGCACTCCCCTGCGCGTTGGCGGGCATCGTCATCGGCGTGATCGTCTACACGGGATTGGGGCTGCGCTTCAGCGGCCTGATCGCCTCGGTGTCGGCGGGCAGCCTGTTGCTGGCCCTACTGCTGGCTATGGTCATGATCATCATCATGGGTATGGGCATGCCCACAACCGCCGCCTACATCATGAGCGCGATCCTGCTGGGGCCCGCTCTGGAAAATCTCAATATCGAGCCGCTCGTGGGACATATGTTTATGTTCTACTTCGCCATCATCTCGCTCATCACGCCGCCGGTCGCCATCGCCTCGTACACGGCGGCAGGCATCTGCAAGACCGGCCTGTGGGAAACCGGCATGGAGGGCATGCGCATCGCCTGCGCTCTCTTCCTCATCCCCTTCGTATTCGTCTACAACCCGGCCCTGCTCGGCATCGGCAGTGCGGCACAGATCGCGCAGGTATTCATCAGCTGTCTGCTCGGCATCATGGGCATGGGGCTCGTGACGACCGGATACTTCAAGGGACGCCTCTCCACGATCGAGCGGACCGCCTGCCTCTTCCTCTCCCTCATGCTGATCGCACCGGAGACTTACACGGATATCGCGGGCGCTGTCGGCGTTCTGCTGATTCTAGGAAGGCGGTACAGACGGATCTTGCCGGAGCCAAAGTTCAGCGGCAAAGAGTCCTGATTTCCGGAGTGTTTTATTGCAAACCAAGCGGGCATCGGGCGACACCGCGATGCCCTTGATTTCTGCCCGAAAGGGGTATTTCGATGCCTATCGACGGATTATTGTATTGGCTGCTCGCGGCCGCGCCGGTCTTCGCTCTCCTCGGCGGCATCCTGTTCCTAAAATGGGAAGCCTCCAGAGTCGGCGCCATCTCCTGGTTTATCGGCATCTTCGTCGCCTACGCCTTCTTCGGCGCGAACGCCCGCCTTCTGGCACTGGCGAACGCGAAGGGCGTGGCGCTCTCCCTGTACGTGCTCCTCATCATCTGGAGCGCCATCTTCCTGTACAATGTCGCGGAGGGCGCAGGCGCTGTGAAAACCATCAGCCACACCATGCAGAAAGTCTCGGACGACCGGTTGATCCAATGCCTTTTACTCGCCTGGTGCTTCTCGTCGCTCTTGCAGGGCATCGCCGGTTTCGGCGTCCCGGTCGCCGTCGTCGCGCCGATCATGGTCGGGATGGGCTTCGATCCCATCGTGTCCGTGGCGGCCTGCCTCGTCGGGCATTCCTGGTCCATCTCGTTCGGCTCGATGGGTTCGAGTTACAATGCCATTCAACTGGTAACCGACCTGCCGGGCGAAGTGATCGGGCCGACCATGGCGGTTGTGTTTTCCGTCGCTGTTTTCTCGACCGGTTTCTCGGTCCTACACATCCACGACGGCATGAGAGGGGTCCGCAAGGGCGTGTTTCCGGTATTCGTCGTCGGGTCGGCCATGTCGTTCGTGCTCTGGCTGATGAACGTCGTCGGCATCGCTCAGATCGCCACGCTCGCGGCGGGCATGAGCGGCTGCGCGCTGCTTACCCTGGCTTGCTTGCGCCCCCAAAAGAAAACACCGCCGCCCGCCATTCCGGAGGACGGCATGGGAATCCATGCCGCAGCATCGCCGTATTACGCGGTCGTCCTGCTCACACTGTTCTCGCAGGTACCGACACTGAGAACCGCCCTCAAACCGTATTTCTGGGGGCTCGACTTCCCCTCCGCTTCGACGACGCTCGGGTACGCCGTGGAAGCCGTCTCCGCCTATTCGAAAATACAGTTTTTCTCGCACCCCGCCCCGATCCTCCTCGCCTCGGCAATTTTCGGCGCTTTCTTCTATACCCTCCTCGGCGCGTCCGCAGGAGGGACGCTCGCATCGCTGCGCGCGGCAGGCGGCAAAACGGTGCGGAAATGCGTTCCCGCCTCCGTCGGTATCGTCACGATGGTGATGATGGCAATCGTTATGAGCGATACGGGCATGACGAACTGTATCGCCCGCGGCGTAGCGGCGTTCTTCGGACGCGCCTATCCGCTGGTTTCTCCCTTCGTCGGCACGCTCGGCACGTTCATCACCGGCAGCAACACGAACTCCAACGTCATGTTCGGGATGATGCAGTACGAGACGGCCGCCGTCCTCGGGCAAAGCGCCGTTCTGATGGCCGCGGCCCAGTCGGTGGGCGGGTCGCTCGGCGTCGCAATCGCCCCCTCCACCATCCTCATGGGCGCGACGAACGTCGGAGCGGGGGGACGCGAAAGCGAGATCATGGGCAGAACGATCGGTTACGGGATCCTCAACACCGCGTTGGTCGGAATTTTCGTCTGGTTCCTGGGACGGTAAGGAAGGCGCGATATGGCAGAGACAAACAACCCCAAAGCGACATCATGGCGAAAAAAATATCGGCAGCACCTGCTCGGCATCGCGTGCATCGGCTTTCTGGCCGGGTTCTACAGCGCTTATCGAGGCGGCGTTTCGGACAACTCGCCGTGGATTTTCGCCTCCTTCGCAATCTTTACTTTTTCCAGCGCCCTGTCCATTCTCGTCAAAAAATAACTCCGAGCCGCGGGCAATTCC
>DAIRUD010000241.1:0-3875 GCA_036803565.1 Synergistaceae bacterium
CGTCGAGGGGGTTCATTCCTCCGTCCCGCCGACGCTCTCGTCCTCTTCCGGACGCGCGGTCTCCAGGATGGCGCGCAGGCGTTCTTCGATGCTGATCAGTTCTTCCGCCAGCATGAGGCCGACGACGACGAGGCGTTCGTCCTGGTCCGCCCCCGCGTCCGTCTGGCGGACCAGTTCGCTCAGGAGGGTACTGACCTCCTGAAGCCTGCGATCGTCGAGCATGGTCCGCAGGCTGTACGATTTTCTACCGATCAGCAGAGATACCCGGCGTTGCTCCATACCGTGCGGCACTTCCGCCCGCCTGCCCTCCCGCGCCTAAAAGTTCCCGAAGGAGGGCGCCGGTTCGCTCTCTTCGTTCGATGTCGTCGTCTCCCCGTCCTGTGGCAGGAGGTCGCGGATCCGCTCGAAAAGGGATTCCAGCCTGCCCTCCAGCTCGCGGCGTTCGCGCTGCATCGCGTCCCGCTCCTCCTCGAACGCCTGGGCCTGTTTCTGCATCTCCTCGTCCATCTGGAGCAGGTCGAGCTCGCGCTCGTCCAACGCCTTCTGTACGCGTTCCAGCTCGCCGCGCGTCTCGTCGCGCTCCTTGCGGATCGAGCCGACCGCGGACTCCAGGTTGCCGACGACGCTTTCGATTTCCTGAATTTTTTCCAGCATTTCCGTACCCCCAGTTTTTCGATTACACCCGTTCGGAAAATTATCGCACGATTGTTTCGATAATCAAAGTGTTTTCATCCGGCATTCGCGCGCCGATTTCGACTCAATGGTCCTCCGCCTTCCGTCGGATATGTGAAAAGTATAGCAGGCTGCGAAAGAACGGAACAGTTGCCGAAAAAGTGAATCGCAAGCGTACCGGCGGTTCGTGAAACGGACGTCCATTAGCCGGAAGAATTGCAGGGAATTGCATTTTTATAAGGTATCTGATACGATCAAACACACTGTCAATGTGAAAATTTTGAAAATTGTCCCCCGCGTTCGTTGTGAACGAGGGCGTGGCTCTCTTCTCTCCGGAAAGGAGGTGCATGCGTTCCCCCTTGTATTTCGCGTATCGGAGAGGCGCGGACTGGCAGATGAGAACAAAGGAGGGTTTGTCGATGGAGAAAGCGCTTGCAGGACCAGAGTATGCGTACGCAATCGTCTTATATCTTATCGTGATGCTTATAATTGGAGCGTATTTCGGGAAAAAATCGCAGGAGACGAAGGATCATTTTTTACTTGCGGGCCGCGAACTGCCCCGACTTGTCCTGGTGGGGACGCTGCTGGCGACTTGGTTCGGCGGTGGAACGGTCGTTGGCGGCGCTAATTTTGTGTACACCCGCGGCCCATGGGCCGGTTTTCTCTTTTTCGTCGGCGCTCCGCTCGGCGCGCTCACCTTGATGTGGCTCGCGCCGAAGATCCGCGCGCTTGCCAAGTACACGGTGCCGGAGATCCTGGAGCGCACCTACGGCCCGACCACCCGTCTTTTCGCGACGATCTGTATTCTTCTGGCATATACGGGCATCATATCCTACAATTACACGGGTGCGGCCTATATCGTCAACCTCGTGACGGGGTTCGACCAGCAGTACTCCATTATCATCGCCGCGGTCATCATGGTGTTTCTCGCCGTGACGGCGGGGATGAACTCCGTCGCCTGGACGGACGCCCTGAGCGCCCTGCTGATCTTTGTCGGCATGGGCTGCGGGCTTTATTTCGCTTGGTCCAGCGTGGGCGGGTACGGCAGCGCCTATCAGGCGATGAGCGAGGCGCAGCAGTCCTTCTCCGGCGGACTTTCCGGGCTGCAATTGCTGGGCTTTATCGCGCCGTTGTTCTTCCTTTACCTCGGCGATCAAAACCAGATCCAGCGCTACGGCGCGGCGAAGTCGCCCGAGGAGGCGCGCAAGTCCGCGTTCATGCTCTTCTGGGGCATGCTCTGCGTCATCTTCCTGGTGATTTCCTACTGCATCTTCGCCGTCAAGCTGCTTCCCGGCATCCCCGGGGACACGGCGATCATGCGGATGGCGATCCTGCACGTCCCCTTCATCTTCGGCGCGCCGATCCTCTGCGCCTGCGTCGCGTTTCTGGTCACGACGGGGGACTCCTTCCTGCTTTCGGCCGCCACGAACATCATGTTGGACATCGTGCACAAGTATTTCAAACCCGATATGACCGATAAGCAACTGGTGTTCGGAACGCGCATCGCCATCATCGGCATCGGCATCTTCTCCTACGTCATGGCGGTTTACCTGCCCGAGGTGCTGGCGATGCAGATGTACTCGTATTCGATTTACGGCGCGGGCGTGACGATTCCGCTGTTGGGGGCGTTCCTCTGGAAGAAGGTCAGCCCGGCGGGCGGTCTCGCCTCGGTGATCGTCGGCGCGATCGCGATCCTTACCTGGGATATGGCCTTGAAACGCCCGATGGGCCTGAACGGGATTCTCGTCGCGGTTCCCGCCTCGATCGTCGCGCTCGTGCTGGTCAGCCTGCTGATTCCGGGCAAACACTACGCCGCGGACGCCGAGGCGTAAGGAGGTCGCATGATGTCGTATATCGTGTTTCAGGACGCAACGCTGCTCGACTGCACCGGCAAGGACCCGCGCTATCCTGTCGGCGTCGTCGTGGAGGGAAACCGGATCCGTGAGATCGTCGCCGGAAAGGCGGCCGTTCCCGCCGGGGCGGAGGTCGTGGACTGCCGCGGCAAGACGCTGATGCCGGGGTTGATCGAATCCCACATCCATTTGAACCTCTTCGAGGGAGAGGCCGCCGAACAGACGCGCCGCAACCTGCCCAGCATGATCGTCATCAAATGCCTCCGCATTATGGAGGACACGCTGATGCAGGGCTTTACCTCCGCGTTGGACGCGGGCGGCGCGGATGCGGGTTTCAAGAACGCGCAAGCCCAGGGGTTGGTAAAGGGGCCGCGGATGCAGGTTTGCGGGCACGGCCTGACCCAGAGCGGCGGACACGGCGATATGCGCCTGCCGACCGAGGTCAACCCCCCCTTCGCGCACCCGATGGCCATCGGCGTCGTCGCGGACGGCGTGGACGCCGTCCGCCGCGCCGCCCGCGAGGAGTTGCGCATGGGGGCCGACTACATCAAGATCATGGCGGCCGGTGGCTGCGCCAGCCCGGCGGACGAACCGGACACGGTGCAGTACAGCCTCGACGAGATGCGCGCCGCGGTGGAGGAGGCGGACGCCGTCGGCAAGATCTGCCTCGCGCACTGCTACTCCTCTCGCTCCATGCAGCGCTGCGCGGAGGCCGGCGTCAAGCGCGTGGAACACGGCAACTTCATGGACGAGGAGACGGCCCGTATCCTCAAGGAAAAGGGCGTTATCTACTGCCCGACGCTCACCACCTACGACGTCATGTCGCGCCGGGGCGCGGAGTTCGGCATCCCGGATTACTTCCTGCGCAAGATGAAGATCGCCAACGAGTGCGCGCAGCAGGCACTGGGCTATGCGGTGAAGGCGGGGCTGGTCATCGCCTCCGGTTCCGACGTCGTCGGTCCCGGGCAGCCGTTCAAGGGGCGCGAACTGGAGCTGAAGAGCCGCGTCATGGGCCCGATGGGCGCGATCCTGTCCAGCACCAAGGTCAACGCGGAGGTGATGAAGGTCGCCGACTCCGTCGGCACGGTCGAGGTCGGTAAGCTCGCCGACCTGCTGCTCGTCGACGGCAACCCGCTGGAGGACATCGCCCTGTTCCAGGACAGGGATAGAATCCAGATCATCATGCAGGATGGGAAGTTCGTTAAAAAAACCGTCTGAGGCCAAGTGGAAGACGTAAGAACGGGAATCGCTTCAAGCGGTTCTTCGCCCGATGTTTCTTCGCGTTTTCAAAGCTTTGCTCGCGGCTCGAGAACGTCGGTTTTCGCGCTCGAAGAGAGAACGGAGAGCCTT
>DAIRUD010000242.1:0-3873 GCA_036803565.1 Synergistaceae bacterium
GTTCAATCTGGGGATCTGGTGCGGTTTCTCGACGGTCATGGTTCTGTGCGCGGTCTTTTGCAGCCTGCTTTCGGAGTGCATCCCGAAAATCCAAATGCCGATGCTGGCCATCGGCGCTCTCTACATCCTACACCTCGCATGGGAGACGTTCCGCGCCTCTCCGGAAATGGAGGAACATAAGGCAAATGCCGGTTTTGCCTCCGGACTGTTCCTCCAGTTCGTCAACCCCAAGATCTTCATCTACGGTATCGTTTCCATGGAGGCCTACATCCTGCCGCACTACGCGGGACAAGTACCGGCAGTATTCGCGTTCGCCATGCTGCTGGCGTTCATCGGTTTTGCCTTTACACTCCTGTGGTCGGCGTTCGGCTCGGTCTTCCGGCGATTGTTCTCGCGGCACGGGAAAACCGTGAATACGCTGATGGCACTGGCGTTGGTCTATTGCGCGGTTTCTCTATTTCTGTAACCGCATTCCGGATTCCGGGCGACGGCGACGCGCAGCCAATCGAACGCGTCCGCCCTTCCGAGCGAACTCCCGCATGCTCGTCGCCGCTCCGTCAATACACTTACCCCACGGACAACGTGCGATTCTCCGGGACCCGTTTCATCGGCGCGACATATCGAGGTCGGCTTGTCTAGCCCCGCACCACCAAAGACACCGCGTCCGGCAGCACGGTGATCGGCGCGGCGCGGTCGCCGACGAGGCGTTCGGCCTCGGCGAGCCCCTCGGCGAGGGTCGCGGCGTGACGCATGCCGAACGCCTCGACGATTGCACGCGGCGCGGCGGAGACGAAGACGACCCGCCGCCGCCGCAGGATGCTGGCGGTGAGCTGCGTCACCCACTGTTCCGGTTTCGTTCCGTCGCGTCCCCTGGCCTCGATCTCGGCGAGAATGGCGTCCGGCGAGGCTTCGTTGCGGCGGAAGTCCTCGTAGAAAGCGGGTGCGCCGTGGCCGTCGCGACACTCGTTGACGGCCACGATGACGCCGCCTTCGGCGCAGGTGAGGTCGGCGGTCATGATGGATTTCGTCGCCTGGTAGATGTTCTGGTCGAGCGGATAACCGCCGTTCGACGTGAGCACGATCGGGGCGGGCGCCGCCGCGACGCCCGCGTGTTCCATCACGAAGGCGCAGCCCTCCAGATGCGCCTTCTCCATCTCCCCGGCGAAGGCGGCGATCACCCGCTTCTCCGGCGAGAGCGCGACGTTGAGGATAAAGGCCAGCCCCGCCTTCCGCGCGGCGTAGAGCATGTCGGCGTGGAAAAGGTTGCCCTCCAGCGAGCCGGGGCGCGACGCGGGGTGCACCGTGAACTCGGCGTTGTGGCTGGCGAGCACGCTCGCCATACCGGCGATACCCGGCAGAACGCTCTTGCGTCCGCCGCTGAACCCGGCGAACTGGTGCGGCTCGATGAAACCGTCCGCGACCAGCAGGTCCGCCTCGACCGCCATGCGGTTCAGCACCAGCTCCCCGCCGGAGGGCAGCGCCCCCAGCGAGACGAGGCCCGCCGCATCCAGCGGATCGTGGTTGACGATGCGCTCGCGGGCGACGAAGTCCGCGCCGAACTTGGCCTCCATCTCCGCGCGCGTCGTGGCGCGATGGCTGCCGACGCCGATCAGGACGGTGATCCTCGCGTCCGGCGCACCCCGACGGATCTCGTCGAGCAGCGGCGGCAGCGTCAGGCGGCTGGGCACGGGCCGCGTGTGATCACTCGTCAGCACGACGACGTTCCCCTTGCCCCTGGCAAGGGCGGAAAGCGGTACGGAACCGATGGGGCGCGCCAACGCGCGGCGGATCCATTCGCTCTCCGGCAGCGTCTCGACCTGCGGCGGAGAGGGACGCAATACGCGCACGACACGGCTTTCCGCAACCGCGCACGTCATCTCGCCGTCGCCGTACGGCAGGGAAATCGTTTTATTCGGCATCGCGCGCATACTTCTCCGTCATGACACGGAGCATCTCGCAAGTCGCTTCGTCGATATCGACGCCCTCGCGCAGCGCCCGCGCACGGGCCTCGGACTCCTTTTCGCCGTGAATGTAGATCCGCTCCCGCCCCGCGGCGCACTCGCTGTTACGCACCTCCCGCAAAATCTCCGCGACGTGGGAGCGCAACGACGAGGGATCGCCGAACAAGTCCATACGCATCGCGCCGAAGAAGTGCGCGATGCCCGCCCCCCGCCCGGCGGCAAACGTGTCGTAACTGGCAACGCCGAGCGACAGCCCCGCGCAGAGCAGCTCGACGAGCAACCCGAGACCGTAGCCCTTGTGCCCGCCGTTCTCCTCCCCCTCTCCGCCGAGGAAGAGGTGGCCGCCGTAGACCGGGTTCTCGTAGAAGAGCTTCTCGAAGGCGGTGGCGTCGGTCGTGCCGCGACCGTGCTCATCCACGGCCCAGCCCAGCGGCATCGGCCGCTTCCGGCGGTCGTACACCTCGACCTTGCCGTGCGCCACCGTCGTCGTGGCCATGTCCAGCAGAAACGTCCCGCTCTCCGACGGGACGGCGACCGCGATGGGGTTGGTGCCGAGCAGCCTGCGGCGGCCGAACGTGGGGATGCCGCAGGTGCGCGTATTGGTGAAGGCCATACCGATCATGCCGCGCTCCGCCGCCTTCTCCGCCCACAATCCGGCCATGCCGTAGTGGTTGGAGTTGCGCACCGCGCAGAAGGCCGAACCGCACGCCTCCGCCTTGCCGATCATGCGGTTTACCGCGAACTCCGAGATATAGCAGCCGACGCCGTCGTGCCCGTCCACCACCAGCGAACCCGGCGTTTCCCAGACGATCTCCGGCTCCCTGCCGGGGTGCGCGAACCCGCCGTCCATGTTGGCGCGGTAAAACGCGAGGCGCGACACGCCGTGCGACGGCACGCCCCGTGCGTCCGCCTCCACCAGCGCCCAGGCCGTCAGGCGCGCCTCCTCCCGGGAGTAACCGAAGCCACGCAGGATCGCCTCGGCCTGCCGCCGCAAGTCTTCATATGACAACGTCATCAGGAACGCGCTCCTTCCGCCTTCGGGCGAACGCCCAAACCGCTCTTCGCGGGCGCCGCCTCCCGGCGCTCCACCAACAATCCCGCCGGTTCCCGACAGAGCAGGGCGCAGGCGAGGAAGATGCCGCCGCACACAATCCACTCCACGTAGATCAATTCCGGACCGATCCGGGTGGAGGGCGCGTACGTCCAGAGGACCCACAGGATCAGCGAGGCCAGCACCACCGGAAAACCGGCGGCCCGTTTGCACAGCTTCGGGAAATAGATACCCGCCGCGATCAGCAGGGTGAAGGAGGTCGTGATCGCCAATGCCGTCGTGATCGTCTTGAGGATGCCCACCACGGTGAGCGCGAGGCCGAAGGAGAGAAGGCTCACGAAGAGCACGACGATACGGGAGAGGAACATTTCCCGCCTCTCCGAGATCGGCTTGGTGTAGACCTTCTTCACGATATCCTCCATCACCAGCGTGGAGCAGCCCATGAGGAGCCCGACCGCCGTCGACACGTCCGCCGCCCAGAGCGCGGCGAGGAAAACCCCTCCGACCAGGGGCGTCAGCCCCGCCGCCAGCATGGGCAGCGCCAGCGCCGCCTTGTCGAGATCGGGGAATACGGCCGCCGCGACGATGCCGAACATGGCGCAGAGGAAACCCGCGGGCAGGATCAGCACGCCGCCGAGGAAGAGGCCCCGGCGCGCCGTGCGCTCGTCGCGCGCTGCGAAGGAGATCTGGGCCACCGCCTGCGTGCTGACGGCCATGGTGATCATGACGACGACATAGGCAGCCACCGTCGCGACGCCGAGCCCCGAGACGAGGTCCATCCACCCGCCGCCGCCCGGCATGGCGCCGGAGGGAAGTTCCGACAGCATCCGGGCGGCCAGGTCGGGGCTGTTGGTGGGCGGG
>DAIRUD010000243.1:0-3872 GCA_036803565.1 Synergistaceae bacterium
CCTCTTTTTTAACATAAATTTTTCCAGTCTGTTTGCTCTAGATCCAGGAAATATCCGTTTCTTTTCGCGGCGGCAGGATGCGGCAACGGCCCTGGTCGGGGTAGCCGAACATCTGTGCGCCGACGATCCGCTCGTCCTCGCGGACGCCGACGGCTTTCTGAATCCCCGCGCTTTGGCGGGCGGCGTGCGTGAAGAAGCCCGCCCAGCAGCAGCCGACGCCGAGCGCGTGGGCGGCCAATTCGAAATAGGTCAGGGCGAGCGCGGCGTCCTCCGGGAAGAAGTGCGAGCGATCCACGACGGCGATCGCCAGCTGCGGCGCGCCGCGGAAGACGAGGTCGTGATCCGGGTCCGCCTTCGCCAACGCTTCGAGCAGCTTTTGCGAACGCGCATCCGTCGGCGTCTCGCTCGCCTGCCGCTTCAGGACGTCCTCGACCATGAGGCCGACGGCGCGCGTTCTCTCCCGCGTCATACTCACCGCCCAGCGCACCGGCTGCCTGTTGGTGGCCGTCGGGGCGTAGCGGGCGGTCTCGAAGATTCGCCGCACGATATCCTCCGGGACCGGTTCGCTTTTGTAGCGCCGGATGCTGCGCCGCGAGCGCAAAAACAGCTCCGCGCTCTCCGCATCCGGCAACCGGCCGGCGTCCACCGTCGGGCGCTCTTTTTGGAAATCCAGATAGCAGCAGCTCTTCGGGCAGAACCCCGCGCACTGCCCGCATCGGATGCACTCCCCCTCGCGTTCCGGCGGGACGAAGGGTTTCCGCCCGTCCTCCCAATGCACGATACCGGTTACGCAGAGCCTGGAGCACAATCCGCAACGGACGCATTCGTCGCTTACGGTAAACATGGACATTCGATCATCCCTCCCGCGTACAATTATATCCGCCGGGACGTTTTGCATAAGGGAAAAAGAAGCGAGATGCTGATATACTGTCGCTAAGATGAAAATGCCGGAAATCGAAACCGTCCCCGCCAAGACGATCCTGCACCGCACGAAGACCTCCGCCTGGTTCGGGACGGAGTACAACATGAACATATATCGCGGTTGCGACCACGGCTGTATCTATTGCGACAGCCGCGGCAACTGTTACGGCAACGCCGACTTCGGACGGGTGCGGGTGAAGGCGGACGCGCTGGAGCTTCTGTCGCGCGACCTCGGCGCCTTGCGGCGCAGGGGGGTGATCGGCACCGGGGCCATGAGCGACCCCTACAATGCGATGGAGGTCTCCTTGCATCTGACGCGGGGTGCGCTGGAGCGAATCGCGGGCCACCGTTTCGGCGTGGCGATCGCGACGAAAAGCGCCCTCGTGCTGCGCGACGTGGATGTGTTGTGCGAGGTCGCCCGCTTTTCCCACGTGCTGGTCAAGATCACGATCACCGCGGCGGACGATGTCCTTTGCGGCAAGATCGAGCCGAACGCCTCCCCCTCCTCGGACCGTTTCCGGGCGCTGCGCGTCCTGTCGGACGCGGGGATTTTCTGCGGCGTGCTGATGATGCCGCTTCTGCCGGACGTGACGGACGATCCGGCGAACGTCGCCGAGATCGTCGACCGCGCGGCGGACGCCGGGGCGCGCTTCGTGTATCCCGGCTTCGGCCTCTCCATGCGCGCGGGACAACGGGAGTACCTTTATGAGCAACTGGATTCGCTCTTCCCCGGATTGCGCGCGCGTTACGTCGCGCGGTACGGGCTGCGCTACGCCTGCCCGTCACCGCGTGCGCTGCGCCTGCGGCGCGTCTTCGGCGAAGCCTGCGAACGGCGCGGACTTCTCCACCGGATGGAGGACATCGTCCGCGCTTACCGTGCGCGACATGAACCGCCGCAGAGGGAACTGGACTTCGACCCGGCGTGACGCTCGCCGGTATTCGTGCCGGTTATCGGCGCTTTTGCGGGTAATCTGCCGGTTGGTAAAGAATCGCGATGACGGTCGGCGCTACGCCCCGTCCTGCGCCGCATACCATTCCGCCGTGCGGCGCAACATTTCCCGCATGGGTGTCCGCGGTCGCCAGCCGAGGCGGTCCGTCATCTTGTCGATCGAGGGGATGCGGTTCTGCATGTCCTCGTAAGACTTGCCGTAGTAGTCGGTGGAGGGGACGTCGCGGAGGACGGCGCGCTCCGCCCGCTCGCGGAAGGCGGGAATTCCGCGCATCTCCTCGATCAGCATTTCCGCGAGTTCGCGGATCGAGTGGTTGTTGTCCGGGTTGCCGATGTTGAAGATCTCCCCGTCGGCCTTGCCCTCGGGGTTTGCGACGACCGCCGCCAGCCCCTCGACCGCGTCGCCGACCCATGTGAAACTCCGCTTCTGCGCGCCGCCGTCGACGAGGTTGACGCCGCCCCGGTGGAGGATGTCGTAGATCATCTGGGTCACGGAGCGCGCCGTACGCTCCTCGGCGTCGCGAAACGTATCAAGGCGCGGCCCCACCCAGTTGAAGGGGCGGAAGATCGAAAAGCGCAACCCGGTCTCCTGCCCGTAGGCGAAGAGCATGCGGTCCATCATCTGCTTGCTGCAACTGTAGATCCAGCGCGTTTTGGCGATCGGTCCCGTGATCAGGCGGCTCTCGTCCTCGTGGAGGATGTCGGCGTCGCTGAGGCCGTAGACCTCGGAGGTGGAGGGAAAGACGATCCGCTTGCCCTGCCTGGCGCAGAGCCGCACCATCTTCAGGTTCTGCTCGAAATCGAGCTCGAACGTCCAGATCGGTTTCTTGATGTAGTACGCCGGTTTGGCGATGCCCGCCAGCGGCAGGACGACGTCGCAGGCCGCGACGTGCCGTTCGATGCGCTCGTCCGCGTCGAAGATGTCGCCGGGCTCGAAGGCGAAGCGCGGGTGCCCGGAGAAGGCGTCGAGGTTGTCGGAGCGGATGTCCAGCCCCGTAACGTTCCAGTCCGTGTGCTCCAGTACGTGCTCCGTCAGGTGCGTTCCGATAAAGCCGTTGATTCCCGTGATGAATAGATTCATTGCAGATCCGCTCTCTCCTCTTCTCCCTCGCGCTGCAGCCGCTCGATCTCGAGCAGCCCCTCTCCCGTCCCGACGACGAGCGGGGTGCGGGAGACGATCGCTCCCGGCTCCGCCGCGCCCGGAAGCGGTCTTGCGCGCCAGATGAATGTCTTTTGCCCCTCTATCTCCGCAAATGCGCCGGGAAAGGGGTGTGTCAGCGCGCGCACCTGGTCGTAGATTCTTGCGGCGGTTTTGCTCCAGTCGATGAGGCCGTCCTCCGGCCTGCGGCGTCCGAACGTCGTCGCCCGCGTTTCGTCCTGCGGCGTGCGCGGAGCGCTCCCGGATTCCAGCAGGGGCAGCGTGCGGGCGATGATATCGCGCGCCGCCTCGGCGACCTTCCGAAAGACGTCGAGCGCCGTGTCCCCGTAGTCGATGGGCACGACCTCCTGTGCGACGATGTCGCCCCGGTCGGCGTGCTCCGTCATGACGTGCAGCGTCGCGCCCGTCTCCGTCTCGCCGTTGAGCACCGCCCAGTTGACGCACGCCCGGCCCCGGTACTTCGGCAGCAGCGCGCCGTGCATATTATATGCCCCGAGCCGCGGAACATCGAGCGCCTCCTTGGGGACGATGGCCCTGTAGTAGAAGGACAACAGCAAATCGGTTCCCGCCTCGCGCAACGCCCGGATTGCTTCCGCCCCGATCCTGCCGTCCGTCCGCGCGGGGATGCCGTTCGCCTCGGCCAGTTCCCGCACCGAGCGGAACCAGATATTCTCCGCCGGGTCGTCCGTATGCGTGAATACGATCCGGACATTGGCGCCCCGGCGCAGCAGTTCCTCCAAACAGACGTAGCCGACCTCGCTGTAGGCGAATACCGCGATGCCCGGACGTTCTTTCTTCTCCTTGCGACTCGTTTCGTGCATGGCCTTCCCCCGTTGCGGTCGA
>DAIRUD010000244.1:0-3835 GCA_036803565.1 Synergistaceae bacterium
TCCCGCGGTCTTGTCTTTTCTTTTGGGCGGATCGGGCGTTCTCGTATATAATCTATAATTGAAGTCGAAGGAAATGTTTAGCGAGGTGTTGCCCTGTGTGGGGGAAGGATATCGGCATAGATCTCGGGACCGCGACGGTCCTGATTTTCGTCAAGGATAAAGGGGTCGTCCTGCGCGAGCCGTCCGTCGTGGCCATGGACCAGAACAGCGGCAAGATCCTGGCGGTGGGGGACGACGCCAAGCTGATGCTGGGGCGCACGCCGGGCAACGTCGTCGCGGTGCGGCCGCTCAAGGACGGCGTCATCGCCGACTACACGATGACGGAGGTCATGCTGCGGCTCTTCATCAAGAAGGTGACGCGGGGGCTGGAGCGCATCATGCGCCATCGCGTCATGATCTGCGTGCCGTCGGGCGCCACGGATGTGGAGCGGCGCGCGGTGCTGGAGGCGGCCCTGGAGGTCGGCGCCAAGGAGGCCTACCTCATCGAGGAGCCGATGTCCGCCGCCATCGGGGCCGGACTGGATATCGCCGAGCCGCGCGGCAACCTGATCGTCGACATCGGCGGCGGCACGACGGACGTCGCGGTCATCTCCCTCGGCGGCATCGTCATCGCCGAGTCCCTGCGCGTGGGCGGGGACAAGTTCGACGAGGCGATCATCCGCTATGTGCGCAAACAATTCAATCTGGCCATCGGCGAGCAGACCGCCGAGGACCTGAAGGTCAAGATCGGCACCTGTTTCCCCTCCGCGAGTGAGGAAATTTCCCTGGATATTCGCGGCCGCGACCTGATCCACGGCCTGCCGCGCCAGATCACGATCACCAGCAACGACGTGGCCAAGGCCATCGAGGAGTCGATCGGGACGATTCTCAACGGAATTCGCCGGGTCTTGGAGCTAACGCCGCCCGAACTTGCCGCCGATATTATCGATAGAGGAATCATCCTCACGGGCGGAGGGGCGCTCCTGCGAGGCCTTCCGGAGCTGGTGACCCAGCAGACCGAGATCGACACCATCGTCGCGGATTCGCCGATGGAGTGCGTGGCGCTCGGTACCGGAAAGGCGTTGCAGACCCTGGTGAAGTTCCGGGAATCCGGAACGGTGCTGTCGGCGATCCGAAAGGGCGGAAGACGGCGCTGACGGTCTGAAACTTCACCGCTTACCTGCTTCATCTCCCCTCCCCCGATGCGGCACATCGGGAGGCGTTTCTATGTTCAGAGGAATCTATTCGGCGACATCCGCGATGCTGGTGCAGGAAAAGGTGCTGGACGTCGTGGGGAACAACCTGGCGAACGTGGACACGTCGGGCTTCCGCAGCCGCGTCGCGGTCATGCAGTCGTTTCCCGAGGTCCTGATGGACCGCGCCGAGCGCTACACCGTCGTCGATGAAAAGCTGCGGGAGGAGCTGGAGGACGAGAGCTTCGCCAAGTTCCGCGGCTATACCCCGTTGGGAACCATCCCCCTGGCCAATGTGATGAGCGAGACGCACATGTCCCTGCGCCCCGGTGTCGTTCGCGAGACGGACAACCCTCTCGACGTAACGATCGGGGGGGAGGGATTCTTTGTGGTCGAGGACGGTTTGGGAAACACCTTCTACACGCGCAGCGGGCAGTTTCAAAAGAGCCCGGACGGGCAGCTCGTCACGCACGAGGGCGAGTTCGTCCTGGGGGACGGCGGGCGCATCGAGATCGGCGAGGCCACCGAGATTCTGATCGACGAGACGGGGCAGGTGATGGCCGATCGCGAGGTGATCGCGCAGTTGCAGGTCGTCACCTTCGAAAACCCCACCTATCTGCGGCACGAAAAACACTCGCTTTTGTCCGAGACGCCGGACTCCGGCACGCCGGAGGCGATCGAGGCCCCGCGCGTGCTGGGGGGCGTGCTCGAACGCTCGAACGTGGAGGTCGTCGTGGAGATGGTGCGCATGATCGAGGCGAACCGCGCCTACGAGGGTGCGGCGCGGGCAGTCACCATTCAGGACGAAGTCGGCGGAAAGTTGTTCACCTCGGTCGGGAAACCGGCATAACGATTTTATAAATAGAAAGATAACGTTTTCAATATATAGGGGGTATCGCAATGCTACGTTCACTCTGGTCCGGCGCGAGCGGTATGATCGCACAGCAGACGCATCTCGACGTCGTCTCGAACAACCTTGCCAACGTCAACACGTCCGGCTATAAAAAGATCCGTACGGATTTTCAGGATCTGATCTACCAGATCAACCGCGAGCCGGGCGTCCCGGTCGATCCCGATTCGATGATCCCCACGGGCATCCAGGTCGGCCTCGGTACGCGGGTGGTGGGGACGACGCGGATGTTCCAGCAGGGCTCCCTGCAGACGACGGACAACCCGACCGACGTCGCCATCGCGGGCGAGGGCTTCTATCAGGTGACGCTGCCCGACGGGACGATCGGCTACACGCGCGACAGCAACTGGAAGATCGACGCCAACGGGCAGATCGTCACGCACGACGGCTTCCTCCTCGAACCGGCCATCGTGGTCCCGGAGGACGCGACGGATTTCAGCGTCAGCCACACGGGCTCCGTGACGGTTAAGGTCCCCGGCGAGGTCGAGGCGAACGAGATCGGCCAGATCGAGCTGGCGCGCTTCATCAATCCGGCCGGTCTGCGGGCGATCGGGCACAACCTCTTCGTCGAGACCGAGGCCAGCGGCGAGCCGATCATCGGCGAACCGGCCGACGAGGGGTACGGGCACCTGGAGCAGAAGACGTTGGAGATGTCGAACGTGCAGGTCGTCGAGGAGATGGTCGAGATGATCGTGGCGCAGCGTGCTTACGAGGCGAACTCCAAGACGATCACGACGGCGGACGAGCTGCTGCGCATCGCCAACAACCTGAGAAGGTAATCGGGGACGGAAGCCGATGCGGGCGCCTCGCCGGACACCGACCCTCTGCCGTTATCTTGCCCGCCTTGCGGCGGCGATGCTGTGCCTTGCGCTGTTCGCCGGCGCGGGGTCGGCGGCGGATCTCGTCGTGGCCTTGCCCGCCGCGATCGAGGCGCGGGACGGCGCATTCTATCTGGGCGAGTACGCGACGTTCGAGGGCGACGCGGCGCTGGCGGACATCGCGTCGATGGCCGTCGTCGAGCCCAGCGGCGGTTTCCTGGACCGGGAGAGGGTGATCGAAGCCCTCGGGCGCACGTCGCTGGCGGGTACCGACGTGGCGCTGCGCGTGCCGGAGCGCGTCGCGGTGCTTCCGGAGTCGCCGGTCGCGGCGGAGCTGCGGACGATGACCGCCTGGAAGTGGCGGATCGAGGTGACGGGCGTTCCGGAGGAGCTGCTGGCGAAATATTCCGCGTATTCGTTGCCGCCGAAGGTCCTGCCGGGCGCGCGCGCCATCGCCGTGAAGCTGATCGATGCCGACGGCAGGCGGAACAACAAGCAGGCCAAGGCGCGCTGGTACCAGCCGGTGGTGTACTCCACGGTGCCGTTGCAGCGGGATGCGCGTATCGACCTGGCGCAGCTGGGGATGCGGATCGACACGATCCCGATGGGCGGCGTCTGCGTCTGGGCGCCGGGGCAGCTGGCGCACGCGACGGTGCGGCAGTCGATCAACGCCGGGCGGCCGATCTCCCTCGGCGACGTGGAGGAGGCGCGGCTGGTCAAGTCCGGCGGCTCGGTGATCATCCGGGCGGAGGTCAACGGCCTGGGCGTCGAGGTGCAGGGCATCGCCCTGCAGCGCGGCGGCATCGGCGATATCATCAAGGTCAAAAACCTGGCCAGCAAGAAAGTGATTCTCGGCAAAGTCATCGATGTCGGCAAAGTCGTCGTGCAGTAATATTTCCCCCAACGGGGGTCAAGGGGACTGGGTCCCCTTGCGG
>DAIRUD010000245.1:0-3832 GCA_036803565.1 Synergistaceae bacterium
CGCTGGCCTCCCTGAACGCGTCCGTCGCCAAGGGGAGCCCGTTGAACGAGATCGACCGCGAGTACTCCCTGTATGAAATCGCGATCATCACACGCGCCGCTCCCGCGCGCATCCTGGGGCTGCCGCACAAGGGGCACCTCGGCCCCGGCGCGGACGGCGACGTCGCCGTCTACCGCCCGGAAAGGCAGGGCGGCCGCAACTGCGACTGTCCCAACGCCGCGCGTTGCAGCCGCCTGCTGGACGTCGCCGCCTACACGGTCAAGGGCGGGGAGATCGTCGTCCGCGACGGCCGGATCGTCGCCGAGCCGGACGGGGAGATCCTCACCGTCGCCCCGGCCTACGATCCGGCGATCGAGGGCAGGATCCGCAATTTTTTCAAGGACTACTATTCCCTCAGCTACGAGAACTACCCCATCGCCTCCCTGCACCGGAGGCGCGTGATTCCCTGCGCCGACGCGGAGGCGGCGAGCGTTGCGCCCCGTGGATAATACGCCGAGGCCGGGCAAGGATTTCGTCCCGGCGGTCGCCTGGGCGATCACCGGGGCCGGGCATTTTCTGCGCGAAGCGGTGCGCCTCCTCTCCGAAGCCTCCCGTTCCGGGGTCGTCGTGGACGTCTTCCTCTCCCGCGCGGCGGCGGAGGTGTTGCCGATGTACGGCCTGGCAAACGATGTGGCGGATGCCGCGCGCAGCGTCATGACGGAGATCGGACACAGCTTCCCCGCGTCGGCTGGGTTCGCGAGCGGGCGCTACACGCACCTCGTCGTCGCCCCCGCCACCGGCAACACGGTCAGCAAGTGCGCGCTGGGAATCGCCGACGCCCTCGTCCCCACGCTCTACGCCCAGGCGGGAAAGAGCCGCGTGCCGATCTGCGTCCTGCCGACGGACGTCGCGCCGGAGGCGGAGTCGGTCGCCCCGAACGGAAACCGGATCATGGTCTACCCCAGAAGCATCGACCTGCGGATGACGGACACGCTGGAGGCGGTCGAGGGCACCTCGGTCGTCCGAAGCCCGGATGGGTTGCGCGCATGGCTGGCGGCAAAGGGCCTCTGTTCCTTCTGACCGGAAAGCTCGCCGCCCCCTCGCTGCGGCAGCTTTTCGGACCGGAAAATACGCCGTCAAGCGCGGGGCGGGAGCTGCGCCTCGTGGAACTGCCGATTTCCGTCGCGGCGCTGATGACGCCGGAGTGGGCGCTTCACCGGCTGCGGGACGCGGGCACGCTTTCCGACGCGGGAGGATCGGCGGCGACGATCGTGCTTCCCGGCCGCTGCGGCGGGGATTTTTCGATCCTGGAGGAGGCGTTCGGTGTATCCGTCCTGCACGGGCCGGACGACCTGTGGGACCTCCCCGCCTGGCTTGCGGGGGAAAGCCCGGCCCCGCCCGCCCTGCGTCGACGGGAGACGAAGATCGTCGCGGAGGTCGTGGACGCGTGGCGTCTGTCCGCCGACGAAATCCTGCGCCGTGCGGAGCGGTTGCGCGACGACGGCGCGGACCTGATCGACCTCGGCGGCGAACCGGGCGGCGGCCTGCCCGCTGCGGCGGAGAAGGTCGCCCTGCTGAAACGCGACGGCTTCGCCGTATCGGTGGACAGTTTTAACACCGACACCATCAGAACCGCCGCGGATGCCGGGGCGGATCTGATCCTCAGCGTCGACGGCTCCAATCTCGACGTCGTGCGCGGGTTGCCCTGCCCGGTCGTCGTCGTGCCGGATTGCGAACTGCCGGAGGATTCCTACCGGAGCTCGCTGGAGCGCAACGTCCGCGCCGTCGAGGCGGCGGGCGGCCGTGCCGTCGCCGATCCGATCCTCTCCCCTCCGCTGGCGGGGTTTGTACGCTCGCTCGGCCGCTATCGCAAATACCGCCGCACGCATCCGGGGGTGCCGATGCTCATGGGGCTGGGCAACGTGACGGAGCTTCTGGAGGCGGACAGCGCCGGGGTCAACGCCCTGCTCGCGGTATGTGCCGCCGAGCTCGGCATCGAATACGTCCTGACCACGGAGGTCGCGCCGTGGACGCGCGGCACGGTGCGCGAACTCGCGCTCGCGCTCGACGTCATGTACACGGCCGGTGCGCGGGGATCGACGCCGCGCAGGCTTGCGGACGGCCTCCGCCAGCTCAAGGGCACGCCGCCCCGCTATGAAAAGGCGGCGCTGCGGGGGATGCAGGCGGCCGTCGCCGATCTGAACTGGAGGATATTCGTGGTGAACGGAGAGATTTGCGTCTTCAACAACGCCGTCTTCCTGCACGGCACCTCTCCCGACGAGATCTTCGCCGGAATGGCCGTGTCGGATGTGCCGCACGCCTTCTACCTGGGGCGCGAGCTGGAGCGTGCGGCGACCGCATTGCGCCTGCATCGGGATTACGCGCAGGACAACCCGCTCGCATGGGGGGTGCTGCCGTGATCCTGGAGGCCATCCTCGGCGTGCACGAACGGGGGGCCGCCGCGCCGCGCTTCGCGCCGATGGGCGTGGAGTGCGAGGCGGACACGGCGGAGGGGATGGAAATCGTCCTGCGCCCCTTCTACACCAGCCGGACCGGGCGGGCGTTGATCGAGAACGGCAGCGGCGTCCTGAATTTCACCGACGACCCGCTGACCTTCGCCAAATCCGCCCTGACGGACGAGCCCCTTCCCTGCGACGGGGAGGCGTTGACGGCCGTCTGCATGGCGTGGAAAATCGCCGTAAAGGACCGCCGCGAGGAAGATGCTGCCCGGCGTTGGCAGCTCCGCTGCGAGGTGCTCGCGCGCCACGCCGTGCGTCCCTTCGCGCCCTTCTGCCGGGCCCGCTACGCCGTGCTGGAGGCCGCCATCCTGGCGACGCGCCTCGCCGTCGAGGGCGGCCCGCAGGCATACGCGGCGCATATCGCGGAGTTGGAAGCGTTGGTGCGGAGAACCGGAGGTGAACGGGAGATGGCCGCGATGCGCCTGATCCGTTTCCATGCGGGCTGACGGTTCGCATACCCTGCCGACGGAGGTCGCGGTCCGCGCGACCGCGCGTTTGCACCTCGGCTTCCTCGACGTCGCCGGCAGCCTCGGACGGAAGTTCGGCAGCCTCGGCCTCTCGCTCTCCGCGCCGGAGGTGCGGGTGCGCGCGTCTCTCGCGCCCGCCCGGGAGAACAGATCGCCCGGCCGCGCCGCCCGCTATGCCGAGGCGTTTTACGCGCATCCGCACATCGCCTCTTCGGTCGGGGGCGCGCCGCGCGCGTGCGTGCGCTCCGAGGCGGAGATCCCGCCGCATCGCGGCCTCGGCTCCGGCACGCAGCTGGCGCTCTGCGTCGTGCACGCGCTCTGCGCGCTCCACGGCATTCCCTGCACGCCGGAAGGGGCGGCGGGGATCGCGGGCCGGGGCCTCCGCTCCGGCATCGGGATCGAGACGTTCCGCAGCGGCGGTTTCGTCGTCGACGCGGGCAGCGAAACGCCGGGCCGTACGCCGCCGTTGCCGATCTGGCGGTGCGATTTCCCCGAGGGCTGGCGCATCGTGCTCGCGCAACCCCCGACGACGCACCCGGGAGCGGGCCTGAACGGCAAGGACGAGGAGCTGGCCTTCGCGGGCATCCCCACCGGCCCCGAGGCCGGGCGCGAGATCTGCCACCTGACGCTGATGCGCCTGCTCCCCGCCCTGCTCGAACGCCGTATCGACCGCTTCGGCGAGGCCGTGGAGCGCATCCAACAGATCACCGGAAGCTGTTTCGCGACGCACCAGTCCGGCCTCTACGCCTCCCCGATGGCCGAGGAGATCTTCGCCGTCATGCGCGGCGCGGGCGGTTATGGTATGGGCCAGAGCTCCTGGGGCCCGACGCTCTACTGCTTCGCCCCCGACGCGCGCGACGCTGCCGC
>DAIRUD010000246.1:0-3810 GCA_036803565.1 Synergistaceae bacterium
GCCACCATCCGTTCCGTGCGCCAGCCGACGATATGCTCGCGCAGGATCTCGTCGATTTCGTCGCTCTGTGCGGAAGCGGTTTCGACGAGGGACTTCGCATAACTCACGACATCCGGGTCCTCGGACTCGAACGGATACATCTCGATGGCCTCCGGCGTCGAAAGCTCCGGGCGGAGGTCGAGTTCATACATCAATTGCAGGGCGATTTCCCTCGCCCTGCGTCTGCGTTGCGGCAATGATGCTCTGCCCAAAAAATCATCTCCTGAAATCTTTGATGTCGCTCACGATTTTCGAAATCAGCTTGTTTCCGTCCTCCGAGAGGGCGAGCCAGGAGACGAGATACCCGGCGCAGGTCGAACCGGCGACCCAGAGGATGCCCCGCATGCCGAGGTTGGCCAGCCCGGCGACCCCGCCGGCGGCTCCCGCCCAGAAAAGCGGTTTTTTCCAGAGCGCCTGTTTTCCCTGCGATTCGTCCGGCGCCCTTCTAGTCCAGTGCAGATGGACGGCAATCCCCATCGGCTTGAAAAAATCCTCGAACTTATCCATCAGCGCGAGGCGTTTTTGCGGATCGTCCTGTTCCGGCAGGGTGATATAGATGTTCAAAAGGTTCTGGTCGCCGACGAACGAGACCTCCTGACAGTAGAAATCGGGAGGCAGGCGCTTGGCCACGATCTGCCGGAAGGCGTCGCCGTCGAGCCAGATTTTTCCCCTTTTCGTAATCGTCCACAAAAACAGCATGCTATCCCCCCTCAGGACCAGGGTCGTTCGTTGCGTCCGCAATGCGGGCGCACAGTAAAAGCACGGCGACGAGCGCAAGGCGCTCCGCTATGCCGCGAGCAGCCGTCGGCCCGCAATCTACAAACATCGACCGTCAGCCGAAGCAAACCGCGCGCAGCGCTAGATCTGCTCGCCGAACGACGCGGGGGGGACGGCCTCGTCCATTTCGCTCTCGTCGCCCTCGGACGCCGCTTTCTTCTCCACGAAGGTGATCCCCTGAACGTAGACGTTGACGGATTTGACGGAATACCCGGTGAAGCGCTCGACCTGGTCCTTCACGGCCTCCTGGACGTCCCAGCAGACATCGGGAATGCGCAGACTGTATTTGACGGAAATATACGTATCGACCTGTATCTCCGGCGCTTCACCGTCGGAAATGCTGATGCGCACGCCGTTGGTCGCCTTGCGGCCCATCCGCAGATTGGCCATGAGGCCCGGATTCGCCGGCTGCACGCCGTCCACCGACATCAGCGCCTTGATGGCAAGCTGGGCGATGACGTCCTCGGAAATGCGAATTTTCCCCTCGAACCCCGCCTGATCGACCGTCTGGGCCTCTCCCGGTTCCTGCTCGACGATCACGTCCCTCTCCATCGAATCGTTCGATTCCATGTATGTCAGCCTCCTTCCTGAATACACACCGGAAACCCGGCGTCTATTTCGACTTGAACGGTTCTCCGCAGTGCGGGCAGAGCAAATCCTCGTCGTCGTCGTAAGCATCCGGCTGGTAGATGAAATCCCTGCCGCAGCCGGGGCAGGTCGCGGCTTCGTATTCCTCCTCGTCGTCGTCCTCGCAGCCGCAGGAACAGCCTCCCTCCAGCATGTGCGGGTCGATCTCCGAGTGAATATCCAATAACTCGTCCTCCAGGTCCTCGACGTACTCCCGCAGGTCGTCCTGCGCCTCCGCGACGTCCTCCAGCTCGGAGGCGATGGAGTCGAGCGCTTCCAGAAGCGCCTCGTGGAACTTGGAGATGCCCGCGTTTTCGGACAGGCTCTGCCCCTCGATCAATCCTCGCAGATATGCGATGCTTTCGCGTGCGCTCATTCCCGTATTCCTCCTTCGTTTTGGCCTGCGTAACGGCGTCGTTCGGCGGCAAGTACGCGTCGGACGCGGAAACCGCTCAGCTCTTTTTCGCGCGCTCCAAATATTCGCCGGTTCTCGTGTCCACGACGATCTTTTCGCCGTTCTCCACAAAGAAAGGGACGGTGACGGTCAAGCCGGTTTCCGTCACGGCCGGTTTTCCGCCGCCCGAGGCCGTGTCGCCCTTGAAGCCGGGGGGCGTATCGGTCACCTCCAGCTCGACGGACTTGGGAAGTTCGATGCCCATGACGCGCCCCTCGTACATATCGAAGTTCACCTCGAGGTTGTCAATCAGGTATTTGATCGCGTCGCCGAGGACATCCTTCGCCATAGATACCTGGTCGTAGGACTCCAGGTCCATGAAGACGTAGTCGTCGCCGTCCTGATACTGGTATTGCGCCGGACGTTCGTCGAAAATAATGCGTTCGAAGCGCTCGCCCGACTTGAAGGACTGTTCCACCGAACTTCCGGTTTCGAGATTGCGCAGCTTGCCCCGGACGATCGCGCCCCCCCTGCCCATCTTATGGTGGGAGCATTCGAGAATCGTCCACATGCCGCCTTCCCATTTGATCTTGAGTCCCGGCCGAAAATCGCTGGTGTCCACTATTTGTGCCATACGGAAACCTCCCATTGAAAAGTAAAGATATGATACCACGATCCGCGCGATTGTACGAGCGGACGCCCCGGATACGACGCACACGAACACGCCGCGCCACGGCGGCGCGGGCGCGGTGTACGGCACGGCAAATCCGCGTTCAACCGCCCAGAAGGCGTTCGAGTTCTTTCGTGTCGTAGGAATAGACGAAGGCGTCGGCGCGCGCGATATACCCCTCGGAGACCAAACGGGCGAGGTCCTGGTCCATGGTATGCATACCGATGGCCGATCCCGTCTGCATGATGCCCTTGATCTGGGCCGTCTTGCCCTCGCGGATGCAGTTGCGGATCGCGGCGTTCGCGAGCAGCAACTCCGTCGCCACCATACGGCCGCCGCCGGGGAGCGGCAGGAGCTGCTGCGAGCAAATGCCGACGAGGATATTGGCGAGCTGGACGCGCACCTGCTGCTGTTGATGCGGCGGGAAGACGTCGATGATGCGGTCCATCGTCTGCGCGGCGTCCGGCGTGTGCAGCGTGCCGAAGACAAGGTGTCCCGTTTCCGCCGCGGTGACGGCGGCGGCGACGGTCTCCAGGTCGCGCATCTCGCCGATCAGGATGACGTCCGGGTCCTGCCGCAAAGCGCGTTTGAGGGCTTCCGAGAAACTTCTGGTGTCCGTACCGATCTCGCGCTGGTGGATGATGGAACGCTCCGACGTATAGATATATTCGATGGGATCCTCGATGGTGATGATGTGGCAGTGGCGCGTCATGTTGACCTGCTGCACGATCGCGGCCAGCGTCGTCGACTTTCCCGATCCGGTCGGGCCGGTGACCAGGAAGAGCCCGCGCAGCCGGTTCGCCACGTCCTCGATGGCGGGGGAGAGCATCAACTGCTTCGTGGTACGGATGTTCGAGGTGATGACGCGCAGCGCCGTACACAGGCAGCCTTTCTCGAAGGCGCAGTTGCCGCGGAAGCGCGAACTGAGATCCTCGCTGGCGCGGAACGTAAAGCTGAAATCCAGCTCCTTGTCCCGGTTCAAGGTCTCCAGCTGGGCGGGGGAGAGCAGCGCCGAGACCATTTCGTACTGTTCCGTCGACGTCAACGGTTCACCGATGAAACGCAGCTGGCCGTCCATGCGGATCGCCGCCGGCAAACCCACCGTCAGGTGCAGGTCGCTCGCGTTGCGCTTTAAAACCTCCGCCAGAAGAACCTGTATCGGATAGCCCATCGCCGCCTACCTGAAATCTATTCCTGATGAACGCTGAGCGCGAGCATCTCTTCGACGGAGGTAACACCCTCCAGAACGTTGCGCATGGCGCTCTGCGAGAGCAGGCGCATCCCGCCCGCCATACCCGCCTCC
>DAIRUD010000247.1:0-3786 GCA_036803565.1 Synergistaceae bacterium
AGCAGGGGCGGGCTCTTTTTTTAAGGGAGTGATCGCATATTGAACATCGTCACGAAAAATGAAGGGGTACCGTTGCTGCGGGTCGACGGCGTGGGCAAGGAGTATTTCGGCAACCGCGTCCTCGACGAGGTGAATTTCTCCCTGGCGGAGGGGGAGATCCTGGGGCTGGTGGGCGAAAACGGTGCGGGCAAGTCCACGTTGATGAACATCCTGTTCGGTATGCCGGTTATCGCCCAGACCGGCGGCTACACCGGCCGGGTCGAGCTGGAGGGGAAGGAGGTGCGTTTCGCTTCGCCCTTCGACGCCATCGACGCGGGGGTCGGTATGGTGCACCAGGAATTTTCGCTGCTGCCCGGTTTCACGGTCACGGAGAACATCCTCCTGAATCGCGAATCCGTTCGCTACAACCCGTTGGTCGAGGTCTTCGGCGAGCGGATCGAGACCCTCGACCGCGCCGATATGCGTCGCCGCGCGGAGGCCGCCATCGAGAAGCTGGCCTTTCATATCGACCCGGACACCGTCGCCGCCGAGATGCCCGTGGGGCATAAACAGTTTACCGAGATCGCGCGCGAAATCAGCCGCGACAATACCAAGCTCCTGGTCCTCGACGAGCCCACCGCGGTGCTGACGGAGTCCGAGGCCGTGATTCTCGTCCAGGCGTTGCGCAACCTCGCCGCCAAGGGCATCGCCATGATTTTCATCTCGCACCGGCTGCAAGAAATCGTCGACCTCTGCGACAAGATCGTCGTCCTGCGCGATGGGCGGGTCGTCAAGGAGACCAGCCCGCAGCGGACCGACGTCTACGAGATCGCCAGTTGGATGGTCGGGCGTCAGGTGGAGGGGGCCGCCGATTGCCGTACCGGGCGTGCCGAAACGGCCCCGATTCTGGAGGTCGAACGTCTCTGGGTGGACATGCCGGGCGAAACCGTCCGCGACGTCAGCTTCTCCGTCCAGCGAGGCGAGATCTTCGGCCTCGGCGGCTTGGCCGGGCAGGGCAAGCTGGGCGTGGCCAACGGCATCATGGGGCTGCATCCAGCGGGGGGCAACGTCGTCTTCGACGGTGCTCCCGTGCGGTTGAACGATCCCGCCGCCGCGCTCGCACGCGACATGGCCTTCGTCTCCGAGGATCGGCGCGGCGTCGGCCTGCTTTTGGACGAATCCATCGACTGGAACATCGCCTTTACCGCCATGCAGGTGCAGGGCAAGTTCGTCCGATCCTACTGCGGCGGCCTGATCCAATGGCGCGACGACCGGGCGATGCGCGAGGTCGCCGACGAGTACATCCGCATGCTGGAGATCCGCTGCACCGGCCATCGCCAGCGCGCCGTCGAGCTGTCCGGCGGCAACCAACAGAAGGTCTGCCTGGCCAAGGCGTTCGTCGTCGGGCCGAAGCTGCTCTTCGTCTCCGAGCCGACGCGCGGCATCGACGTCGGCGCCAAGAAGCTTGTGTTGGACACCCTTCGGCGGGTCAACGAGGAGCAGGGCGTCACCATCGTCGTGACCTCCTCCGAGCTGGAGGAGCTGCGATCCGTCTGCGACCGCATCGCCATCGTCGACAGCGGCAGGATCAGCGGTATTCGCCCCGCGAACTGCCCAGCGGAGGAGTTCGGCATCCTCATGATGGGTACGGTGGAGACCGCTACCCCGGCGGCAGGGAGGTAAGCGTATGAACCATATCCGTACATTCATCGAAAACGTCGGCTGGCCCCGCGTCATCATCGGACTCTTCCTTCTGCTTCTTTTCATCCTCGCGCCGTTCGTCGGCATTCGGCTCGACACGTCGCTCTCGGACACCTTCGTCCGCGTCGGGATGAACGGCGTCTTGGTGCTGGCCATGGTGCCGATGATCCAGTCCGGCTGCGGTTTGAACTTCGGTCTGCCGTTGGGGATCATCGCCGGGCTGTTGGGGGCGACGACGTCGATTCAGTCGGGGTTGACCGGCATGTCGGGTTTCGCGCTGGCGCTCTCCGTTGCCGTGCCGCTTGGGTTGCTGCTGGGCTTTCTTTACGCGCAGGTCCTCAACCGGGTCAAGGGCGAGGAGATGATGATCGCCACCTACGTCGGTTTTTCGTCCGTCGCTCTCATGTGCATTGCCTGGCTGCTGTTGCCCTTCCGCAGCCCGGTCATGATCTGGGGCTACGGCGGTTCCGGGCTGCGCACCACCATCACCACGGAGGGCTTCTGGCGGCATGTGCTGAGCGATTTTCTGCACCTGCGGATCGGGAATTTCTACTTTCCAACGGGGATGTTTCTTTTCTTCGGCCTCATGCTGCTGCTGGTCTGGGCGTTTTTTCGCACCAAGACCGGTACGGCGATGACCGCGGTGGGGTCGAATCCGGAGTTCGCGCGTGCGTCGGGCATCGACGTCGACCGCATGCGGACGATCTCCGTCATGTTCAGCACGATGCTCGGCGCGATCGGGATCCTCGTCTACCAGCAGAGTTTCGGGTTCATCCAGCTCTACATGGCGCCGCTCTACATGGCGTTTCCCGCCGTGGCGGCGATCCTTCTGGGCGGGGCGTCCGTGAACAAGGCGTCCATCCTCAACGTCGTCGTCGGGACGTTTCTCTTTCAGGGCATCCTGACCATGACGCCCTCGGTCATCAACGGCTGGCTGCGGACGGACATGTCCGAGGTCATACGGATCATCGTCAGCAACGGCATGATCCTGTATGCTCTGACGAGAAAGACGCAGGTGAAGAGATGATGGAGAAGTTGAGGAATTTCCTGGCCTCGAACGCTGTCCCGATCGTCTTCATCGTGCTGTCCGCCTGTGCGATCCCACTCTCCGGTTTTTCCGCCGGGTATCTGGTGCAGGAGATGATCACCCGCCTGGCGCGGAACTCGTTTCTCGTCCTCTCCCTGTTGATCCCTATCATGGCCGGTATGGGGCTGAACTTCGGCATGGTGTTGGGGGCGATGGCCGGGCAGATCGGGCTGATCTTCGTGCTTAACTGGTCGGTGGTCGGCATTCCCGGACTGGTGTTGGCGACGCTGATCGCCGTGCCCATCGCCGTGTTCCTGGGTTTCGTCAGCGGCAGCGTCCTCAATCGTGCCAAAGGGCGGGAGATGGTCACCTCGTACATCCTCGGCTTCTTTACCAACGGCGTCTACCAGTTCGTCGTCCTCTACATGATGGGCAGCTTGCTGCCCATCACCAACCCGCAGTTATTGCTCTCGCGCGGTTACGGCGTGCGCAACGCCGTCAGCCTTACAGGACTCCGTCTCGCTCTGGACCGTGCGCTCAACTTTTCTTTTCCCTTCGGTGGGACCACGATCAACGTCCCGGTCAGCACCTTTCTGTTGATCGGTCTTTTCTGTCTCTTCATCGCCTGGTTCCGCAGGACGAAGCTGGGGCAGGATATGCGCGCCATCGGACAGGACATGGCGGCGGCGGATGCGGCGGGCATCGCCGTCGAGCGCACCCGCATCATCGCCATCATCATCTCGACCGTTCTGGCGGCTTTCGGGCAGATTATTTTCCTGCAGAATATCGGGACGATGAACACCTACAACAGCCATGAACAGACCGGCATGTTCTCCATCGCCGCTCTGTTGATCGGCGGCGCGACCGTCTCCAAGGCATCGATCTCCAATGTGTTCGTCGGCGTCACGCTCTTCCACCTGATGTTCGTCGTCTCGCCGACGGCGGGCAAGGAGCTGATCGGGCAGGCGCAGCTCGGCGAGTACTTCCGGGTGTTCGTATCCTACGGAATTATCGCCGTGGCGCTGGTGCTCCACGCTTGGAAGCGCCTGCGCGAGCGGCAGGCGGCGCGCCGCAGCCTG
>DAIRUD010000248.1:0-3761 GCA_036803565.1 Synergistaceae bacterium
CCGCCGCGCCGGTCCGGGCACAGGCCTGAGCGCGGCAGGACGTCGCAACACCGCATTCACGAAACAGGGGCGCAGGGGATCGCTACCCCCGGACGGGGTGTTTTCGCCGAAGGCGGAGCCCCGCGAAACGAAATTGCTCTCGCGCATACGTGCGTTGTCCGGGGCGCATCTGCGATTGCGGCCGTGCACCCCGAAGATCCTTTTTTCGGAAGGAGCAGGAACCTATGAAAATCGCTGAACCCACGATAGAGCGGCTGGTGCAGTATCATCGCCTGCTGGAGACGCTCCGCGACGAAGGGTATCGGGTGGTCTCCAGCCAGCAGATCGGCGAGATGCTCGGCTTCAAGGCCAGCCAGGTCCGCAAGGATCTCTCGTATTTCGGTGAGATCGGCAAGCGCGGCGTCGGATACCATGTCGGGAGGCTCTGCGATCACATCGTGGAAATTCTTTCGTCGCCGCGCGTGTGGCGGATCGCCCTGGCCGGGGTGGGCAATCTCGGCGCGGCGCTCCTGAGCCATTCGGCCTTCCGCAGCTCGAAGATGGAGTTCACGGCGCTGTTCGACGTGGACCCCCTGAAGATCGGGCGCGAGATCGCCGGGGTTGCGTGCTGGAACGTGTCGGACATGCCCAAGGTGATGGCCGAGAAGCGGATCGAGGTGCTCCTGCTCGCGGTTCCGGCGCGCGCGGCGCAGTCCTGCGTGGACCTGGCGATCTCCTCGGGGGTGCTGCGCGGCGTCCTGGCGTTCACGCAGGGCTCGCTGGTGGTGCCCAACGAGATTCTGGTCGTGCGCGTGGATATCCTGGCGGAGCTGGAGAAGCTGCTCTTCTTCCTGAAGCAGCCGGAGACTCTCAACGCTTGACGAGGGGATAGATCCGGGAATATCCACGGGAAATTTCGCCGCGGCGGTGTCCTTTCGCAAAAGACGTGTTAAAATGTTCATCGTTTGCGGATATGTGGGCAACACCGCGGCTACGACAAGGGCGACGCCCGACGGGAGGGATTCTTTTGGATCAGCAGCAAGGCGGACCGATGGGGTTTATCTTTCCGATCGCACTGTTCGGACTCATCTTCTACTTCCTCATATTCCGGCCGCAAAAGAAAAAACAGCAACAACACGAGGCGATGATCTCGTCGATCGGCAGGGGGGATACCGTCGTGACGGCGGGCGGTTTCTTCGGCCGGGTGAGCGACGTGATGGAGGACTCCTACATCATCGAGATCGCGGACGGCGTGAAAGTCCGCATTTTGAAGTCGTCGATCTCCATCCGCCGGGACGCGGGCGATGCCAAGCCGCGGCCCCAGCGCCCGAAGAAGCGGAAGCGTCCGCGTCCGGTGGACGGGACCGGAGCCGCCGAGGGGACGGATGCCGCGGCAATGGAGAGCGCGGAGGACGCCGCCGCAGTGCCGGAGGAGAACGCCGCCGAGGCGATGGACGTGGGTGTGACGCCGGAGGAGAACGCGGCGTTGATCGAATCCGCGCCGGACGAGACGAAACGGGAGGACTGACGTCGGGATGTGTGAGACGGCAACGCGAATGGAATTCGAAAACGCCGGGGGGCGTGCGTCATGTTGAAGAAGGATCGGGTACGGCTGGGGTTGGTGCTGTTGCTCATCGTGATTGCGGCGGTCGTGGTCTATCCCGTCAATGAAAAGGTCAAGCTGGGGTTGGACCTCCGCGGCGGGGCGCACATCGTCCTGCAGGCCAAGGAGACGGAAGGCAAGCCGGTGGACGACGACAGCATCGAACGCCTGCTGGCGGTCCTGCGCAACCGCATCGACCAGTACGGCATCGTCGAGCCGCAGATTCAGCGCGAGGGCCGCGACCGCATCGCCGTCGACCTGCCCGGCGTGGACGACCCGGAGGCGGCGCTGGAACTGATCGGGCGCACCGCCGTGCTGCAGTTCCGCGCGGTGGTGGAGATGGGGCCGACGCCGTTGCCCCCCGTGGAGCGGAAGAATTACGCTTCCGACGCGGATTACGAGCGGGCGGTCGCCAACGCCAAGACGGTCGGGGCGGAGCAGGATCGCGTGGCGAAGGCCTTTGCGGAGCGCGCCGCCGCGGATTCGTCGATCGTCATGTCGCGCGGCGAGGACGGGACGCCCTTCCTGCTCGGGAAGGTGTACGTGGCCGGAAACGAACTGAGCGATGCGCGGGTGCGCTCCGATCAGCTGGGGCGACAGGCCGTCACGCTGAGATTTACCGATAGCGGCGCCGTGGCCTTCGAGAAGGCGACGGCGGAGAATATCAAGAAGCCTCTGGCGATCGTCCTGGACGACTCCGTCATCTCCGCGCCGACGGTGCAAAACCGCATCTCCGGCGGAGAGGCCGAGATCACCGGCAACTTCACCATGGACGAGGCGGTCCGGCTCGCGGTCATGTTGCGGGCGGGCGCGCTGCCCATCGCCGTCGAGGTGCTGGAAAACCGCTCCGTCGGGCCGACTTTGGGCGAGGACTCCATCCGTTCCGGCGTCCGCTCCGGATTGATCGGCGGCGGGCTGGTCGTCCTCTTCATGCTGGTGTATTACGGAATGCTCGGCATCGCGGCCGACATCGCCATGGCGACGGCGATGCTGCTGCTGATGGCCCTGATGATCCTTTTGCGGACGACGCTGACGCTTCCCGGCATCGGCGGCATCATCCTGACCATCGGGATGGCGGTGGACGGCAACATCCTCATCTACGAGCGCATGCGCGAGGAGTTCCGCTCCGGAAAGACGCTGCTGGCCGCCTTGGACGCGGGGTTCCGCAAGGCGCTGATCGTCATTCTCGACTCCAACATCACGACGCTGATCGCGGCGGCGGTGCTCTTTTACTTCGGCTCGGGCCCGATTCGCGGTTTCGCGGTGACGCTCAGCCTGGGCGTGTTGACCGCGATGTTCGGCAATCTCGTGGTGACCAGGGCTCTGTTGCAGATCATGCTGCGCAGGCGCAAGAACATGGTTCTGTAGGCGGAGGGGTGCGATTTTATGGCTACGTTTGATGCTTCCAAACTGAATTTTCCCTTTATGCGCTACCGCGCCCTGGCGCTCGGCCTCAGCCTTTTCCTCGTCGTCGCGAGCATCGTGCTCCTGTTCGCCAAGGGCGTGGAGTTCAGCGTCGACTTCACCGGCGGCGTTGCGCTGCAATTGGAGTTCGCGCAGGACGTGAACGTGGGCGACATCCGCGAGACGATGTCGGGGCTCGGGTTGGGCCAGGCGACGATCCAGGCCTACGACGAGCGCAACGTACTGATCCGCTATCAGGAGGCCGAGGAGCAGGTCCGCAAGGAGATGCTGCAGGGCCTCGAGGAAAAATACGGACAGGTTACGATCATGAAGATCGACACGGTCGGCCCGGTCGTCGGCAAGGAGTTGCAGACGCAGGCGTTCAAGGCGATCGTTTTCGCCATCGTCGGCATCCTGGTCTACATGGCCTTTCGCTTCCGCCCCCGCTTCGGCGTCGCCGCCGTCGTCTCGCTCGTGCACGACACGATCATCATGTTGGGCGTATACAGCCTGACCGGGCGCGAGATATCGACCTCGTTCATCGCGGCGATCCTGACGGTCATCGGCTACTCGCTCAACGACTCCATCGTCGTGTTGGACCGTATCCGCGAGAACTGGGGACAGCTCCGGACGCGCGGCATTCTGGACCTGGTCAACACGTCGATCAACCAGACGCTGACGCGCACCATCTTTACCTCGATCACGACCCTGCTGCCCGTCCTGGCGATGTTCTTCCTCGGCGGCGAGGTCATCTCGAACCTGGCGTTCGCCTTCC
>DAIRUD010000249.1:0-3761 GCA_036803565.1 Synergistaceae bacterium
CCGTTGTATCGGGAAAACGAAAAGGGGTACGGCAACGCTCGCGCAAGCCGCATCCGTGTGGTACACTACGCCAGTGGCGCGGCGGCACGCCGCAGGCCACGCCATCTATCCCTTCACTGGAGGTCACAGCGACATGCTGCAAAACAATCGACACCGTACCGCGATCACCCTTTTCCTCGCCGCCCTTCTCGTATTCGCACTGACCGCCGTCGCGTCGGCAGCCACGAATTACGACGAGGCGCTGAAACGCTGGAGCAAATTTCAGGAGTACAAGGACAACATGGGCGGACGCTTTCGCGTCCGCGCTACGCTTTACACCGGGGACTACATCGAAAACCTGGTGCAGAGCGAGGCGGAGAAGAACCTCTGGACGTCAAGCGAGCTGGAGGACTACAAGTACAACTTTCTCAAGGGGTTGAACCTGGACGAACGGATCGCCATCCATCTGGAGTTGGAGGAACTCGGCGCAACCGCCCACATGGCCCCCTTCAACGAGATGATCTACCTGTGGATCGGCAGTAAGAAATACGCGCCGGTGGACTTCGACCAGCGCTTCAACCTGCCGCTTCAGGGCAAGCGCGACGGGATGGTCTTCTTCCCGAAATACGACGAAAAGACCGGGGAGTCCCTGTTCAACAAGGACCTTTCGCTGCGCATGGTGATGATCGCGGCGGCCAGCCCCGTCCTCGGCAACACGGAAGTCCGCTATACCTGGGATATCAAGGCGGGCGACATGGACTTCGCCTCCGCCAGCTCCGCGGCAGACAGGCTGGAGATCGACCGCCTGCTGCGCCGCATGGAAAAACTCTCCGGGGAGAAGGCGGATCTCGAAGCGCAGTTGGAGGGGAAAAATCGAGAGATCGACGCGGTGCGCAAGCGCATCGAAGAACTCCGCGGGCATTGACGTGAAGGGGGGAGACGACTTGAAGCGGATCGGCGTCCTGACCAGCGGGGGAGACGCCCCCGGCATGAACGCGGCCATTCGCGCCGTCACGAGGGCGGCCATCTACCACGGCCTGGAGGTCATCGGCTTTCGCAGGGGGTATGAGGGACTGCTCGAGGGCGACGTCATCCCCCTGACGGTCAGCTCCGTCGGCGGCATCATCCACCGCGGCGGCACGATCCTCCGCACGGCGCGGTGCGACCGTTTCACGAAACCGGAGGGCGTGCGCGAAGGCCTGCAGACGCTCCGGGGTTACGACATCGACGCGCTCGTCGTGATCGGCGGCGACGGCTCCTTCCGCGGCGCGAACGAACTGCACGGACTCGGCTTCCCCGTCGTGGGCATCCCCGGTACGATCGACAACGACATGGCCGGGACGGATTGCACCATCGGCTTCGATACCGCCTGCAACACCGCCCTGCAGTGCATCGAAAAGCTCCGCGATACGGCGTCCAGCCACGAGCGGCTCTTTTTGATCGAGGTCATGGGCCGGCACGCCGGCTATCTCGCCCTGGAGGCGTCCGTGGCGGCGGGGGCCGAATATGTACTGCTTCCGGAGATCCCCTTCGACATCGAGGCCCTGTGCAAAAAACTCCACTACGCCAAGGAGCGGGGGAAAAACCACTCCCTCATCATCGTCGCAGAGGGCGTCATGTCCGCCTCCGAACTGGCCTCGCGCCTGAAGGACACCGGCGGGTACGACGCCAGGATCATCGTCCTGGGACACATACAGAGGGGCGGCAGCCCTTCCAGCTTCGACGCCGTGCTCGCGTCGCGCCTCGGCGGAGGGGCCGTGGACGCCCTGCTGCGGGGCGAAACCGGCACGATGGTGGGGCGGATCGCCGGCAATATCGTCACGAATCCGCTTTCGACCGCCTGGGAGCAGAAAAAAAGCCTCGACGCGGACATGCTCTCCCTGGTCGATATCCTGGGCATCTAATCGATGGGGGATGAGGCCGCACTCCTTGCGCAGATCACCGAGTTGGTCGCATTGGGAACGACGGGCCGAGGCCCCTCCGGCCTCTGTCGGCCGCGGTTGTGGGCGGACGCCCTCGACATCGTGTCCGGCGCCGCGCGCGTCGCCGTCGTGTCGGGCTTCTACGTGCCTGCTGCGGACGCCCCCGAGACGGACGGGCCGCTCGGTTCGCTGACGCTGGCCCGGGCGCTCCTCCGCTGCGGCAAGGAAACGGAGGTCTGGACGGATACGCGCTGTCTCTCCTGCTTCCATGCGTGCGGGGAAGCGCTGCGTTTCCCGCGGGAGGGAATCGTCGACGTATCCGCCCCGGGCGTTTCCCGCCCCCTTCCCGACCTCCTGATCTATCTCGAACGCCTCGGGCGCGCCCAGGACGGACGCTACTACAATATGCGCGGCGAGGACATCTCGGAGTGGACCCCGCCGCTCGACGCCTTCGCCCTGACCGGCGGTGTGCCCGTCGTCGCCGTCGGCGACGGCGGCAACGAGGTGGGCATGGGCAACTACCGGGAGGAACTCTCCCGCCTCATGCCCGATTACCGCGCGTGCCTCTGCTGCATCGAAGCGGACGTCTGCATACCGGTCGACGTCTCGAACTGGGGAGGGTACGCCCTCTCCGCCCTGCTCTCCGCCCGTGTCGGCACGTGGCTGGGGCAGACCGCGGAGGAGGAGCGCGCGATGCTGCGGGCGCTCTGCGACTGCGGCGTCGTCGATGGAAGGACCCGCGCCTGCGCGATGTCCGTCGACGGCCTCCCGTTGGAGGAACATTTGCGGGTGCGCGACGCCCTGGAACATCTCGTAACATAGGGACAAACCGTCGCCGCGGCCTTCGATAAAAGATCCGCGCGGGGAACCGCCCCCCCTCGGGGAGACGCGCCGAGTCCCACGCAGCGAACATGCCCCGCTTACGTATTTTCCCTTGTTTTGCCGCCCGGGGACTTGCCAGTTGCGAAAGGTGGTTTATAATGTCCGAAAGTCCTCAGCCAAAGCACACCGGCTTTCTATTGCTTCTTGGAATCGCGCTCGTTGTTTTGATTTTCCTGCTGTCTCGCAGCTTCCGCGCCGACAACATCGTCGCCGGCCCTTTCCAGATTGAAGAAATCCAGATCTGCGAAGAGTTGGACGATGCCATGCGTCCGATTCAGATTCACGAAGGACGCTTTCCCGGCGGGACGAAGCAGGTATGTCTTTGGTTCCGCTACTCGAAGGCACGGACGGGGGACATGCTGGAGATTCAATGGGAGCGCGAGGATTACCTTATCCAGCGGGAGACCATGCGCGTGACGGCATCCGAGGCGACGCGGGCCTTTTATCTGATGAAGGAGGACGGGCAGGAGTTGCCGGGCGGTTATTACCGCGTCCTTCTGTTCTGCAACGGCAGGGAAAAGGCCGTGGAGAGATTTACGATCGCCACCGCCGCAAGCGGTGATATCATGCCGGGGGTCCGCTCGCCGGACGAAGAACCGGCAGAGGAAACGGGAGGAATCTGATGCGTTTTTTTCTCGACTCGGCGAATCTGGATGAAGTGCGCGAGGCCGCATCCTGGGGCATCCTGGCTGGCGTAACGACGAATCCGTCGCTCGTCGCGCGGGAGGGCGTCGACTTTCACACGCGCATCCGCCAGATCGCGGAGGTCGTCTCCGGCCCGATCAGCGCCGAGGTGCTCGCGCAGGACCGCGAGGGAATGCTCCGCGAGGCGCGCGTGCTCTCGCGCATCGCCGGGAACGTCGTCATCAAGGTGCCGGTATGCCCCGAGGGCTTGGCGGCCGCCAACCGGCTCGCCGAGGAGGGCATCGCGACCAACGCCACGCTGGTCTTTTCGGAGGCGCAGGCGCTCCTGGCCGC
>DAIRUD010000250.1:0-3753 GCA_036803565.1 Synergistaceae bacterium
CTGCGTGGAAATGGCGCGCGCCGAGCGCGAGGCGGCCTCCGGGCGCGCCGGCGAGGCGAGGGTGCGTTGCGAGGCGCTGCGGGACAATTGCCTTGCCGTGGCGGAACGCCTCCGGCAGGGCGATACGCTGGATGCCGCAGTTGCAGCGCTGCCGGGGAGAATCTCCGATTTGGCGGCATCCCTGCGGGAAAACGAGCGGGAAGCTTGTCTTCTGAATGCCGTTGTGTCGGAGGCGACGGACTTGGATGCGCGATTGTCGCGCTGCTCCGCCGCGGTTTCCGCCGCGGCGGGCCGCATCGACGCGGCGCAAGCGGAATCGCACGAAGCGGGGCTGGAGCGTTCCCGGCTCGCCGGAGAGCGGGATTCCCTGCGCGCCGGGCTGGCGTACCCGGATGCACACCGGGCGCGGGAAGCGTTGTCGGCGTCGCGGGCGCGGCACGAGGCGCTTCATGCCGCCTTGGCGGCGGCAAGGAGTGCCCGCGATGCCGCCGTTCGCGAGGTCGAGGCCGCGTCCGCCGTGCGGGAGGAGCGTGCGGCGGCCCGGACAAGCGCATCGGAGAAGCGGGAACGCGTGGCGTCGGAGTATGCGGAAGCGTTGTGCGCGGGCGATTTCCCGGATGAAGGCGCGTTTCGCGCCGCTCTCGCCTCTCCCGAGGAGCTTGCGCGGTGGGACGCGCAGGCGGAGGCGTACGAACGGCGGGGGGCGCTGCTCGTACGCGACGAGGAGCGCCTGTCCCGCGAGACGGAGGGCGCTGAGCGCCCGGACCCGGCCGCCGTCGATGCGCGCAAGGCCCTGCTGGCCGAGCGGGCGGAGGATTTGGAAGGGCGGCTCGCCCTTCGGCGCGGCAGGCAGGAGCGGAACCGGGAGGCGTCGGCAAGCCTGCGGAACGGCATCGCGGAGGCGGAGTGCCTCGAACGGCTCTATGCCGACGCGCGGCATCTTGCGGAGACGGCCAACGGCGAGCTGGCCGGGAAGTCGAAGATCACGTTCGAGGCGTATGTGCAGGCCGCGTACTTCGCCCGCATCCTGGACGCGGCCAACGCGCGGCTGGGGACGATGAGCGGCGGGCGCTACGCGCTCGTCCGGCGCGGCCGCGCGGACGACAACCGGAGCAAGAGCGGTCTCGAGATCGACGTCATGGACCATTACACGGGGAGGTTGCGGGACGTCCGTTCGCTCTCCGGCGGGGAATCCTTCCAGGCGTCGCTCTCCCTGGCGCTGGGCATGTCGGATGTGGTGCAGCGTTCCGCCGGCGGGGTGCGTCTCGACGCCATGTTTATCGACGAGGGGTTCGGCTCCCTCGACGCGGAGGCTCTGGACGTCGCCATCTCCGTCCTGCAGGGGATCGCGGATGGAGAGCGCATGGTCGGCATCATTTCACACGTGGAAGAACTGGCCGCTCGTATCGAGCGGCAGATTCGGGTCCATGGCGGGCAGGGGGGAAGCCGGGCGGAGGTCGTCGCCTAGGCGGGACGCCGCCGAAGAAATTCAAAAATCTCCCGGCGTCCGTTCGCTATACCCCGGCGGGGATCTCGACCTCGCCCTCCGCGAAGGCTTCGTGTACAAACCCGCGCAGGATGTCCTCGCGGTCGACCATGCCGATGAGCGAGCCGAGATGCGTCACCGGCGCGCGCCGGATGTTTCTGCGGAAGAGCTGCATCATCGCGTTCGTCAGGGTCTCGTTCTCGTCGAACACGACCGGGTCCTTGGTCATGTACTGGCTGACCGGATCGCGGCCGACGCGCTTGACCCGGTTCTTGATCGTCTCCGTGTCCGGCATGGCGAACGATTCGTCCATATAGCCGAGATATCCCGGAATGGACGCGCGCAGGATGTCCTTCTCGCTCAGGAAGCCGACGACGCGTCCTTCGTTGTTCAAGACGGGCAGCCCGGTCGTGTTGTGGGCGGAGAGGACGGCCGCCGCTTCGAGGAGCGTCGTTCCCTCCGCGAGCGACGTCAGGTCCCTATCCATGATGTCCTTCACCAGCATCGTTTCACACCTGCCCTTCGGGTCACAGCTTCTGGATGGAGATGTTGCCCAGCGAACGCTCCACCAACTCGCGCGAGGGAAGCCCCTTTTCCGGCCAGCGCACCGTCTCTTGTACGCAGGCCATCGCGAAGCGGATCGAATCCTCGATGCCCATGCGCTCCTCCCGCGCGACGATCATTCCGGCGACGAGCGCGTCGCCCGCGGTTCGAAAGGTACGCAGCCCCTCGAGTTGAATCTCCGCCAGGAAGAAACCCTTCGTCGTGCAGAAGATGTTCGATTTGTTGAAGTAGGACGTGACGATCCAATCGACGCCCTCGTCGAAGATGCTCTTGGAGATCTCGATCAGGTGATCGAGCGCAGAGAGCGAGGTGTTGCGGACGGTGTTCATGAACCGGTGGTCGATCTTGACGACTGTCGGCAGCGCCTCGATCGCCAGGTCGAGCGGGGGGCCGAAGGAGTCGATGTACACGGGGATATTCTTGCGCTTGACGCGGTCGATGGCCTCCTTGAAGAAGTCTTCGGGGACGCCGGGAGGCAGCGAGCCGCCCATGTAGACGGCGGTCGCCCGGGGGAGCAGGCGCTCCAGGTTCCAGAAGAGGCGTTTTTGCGCGTCCTCGAACACGGTGGGGCCGATGTCGGTCAGTGCCGTCTCCAGGCCGCCGTTGGTGTCGCGGATGAACGTGTTCGAGCGGTTCTCCCCCTTGATCTGGACGAAGTTGGTGGAGATGCCGCGGGCGAGGAGGTCGTCGCGGATGTACGCCCCGGTGTGCCCGGCGAGAAATCCCGTGGCGACGGAATCGTAGCCGAGCTGTTGCAGGACGATGGAGACGTTGACGCCCCTCCCCCCCGGCGAGCGGTTGACGCCGCAGGCGTGGAACCACCTTCCGGGACTGAACTCCTCTGTCGTGTAGGCTTCATCCATTGCCGGGTTCGGCGTGAGCGTGACGATCATGGAGCGAACACCTCCGATTTATAAGACGCAGTCTTTTTGAAATTCTACAATATCGTCCAGGGACGATACGCGCGCCTCGCGGACTTTTGCCCCGTGCGCGAGCGCGGCGACGACGGGTAGTTCGCGGATGCCGAGCTTCTCCCGGATGCGCAGGTTGTGGTGCACGTCCACCGTGACGATGCGGTAGCCGGTCTCCTTGATCCAGGCGTCGATCTCGGCGGCGAGCGCCAGGTGCTCCTCGTCGATGCTGGACATGAAAAAGGCCAGGGCGCAGGCGGGGTCCAGCAGCGCCGATTTGAGAAAGAGCTGGTTGGAGATGTACTCGTACGCCGCCATGGCGGCGACCGCCCCGTCCGCCGCCGCGGTGACGACCTGGCGCAGGAATTTGTGCCGCACGTCACCCGCCGCGAAGACGCCCTCCGCGGAGGTCTCCATCTGTTCGTCGGTGACGATCCAGCCTCCGTCGTGGGTCCGGATGGCGTCGTTGCCCTTCATGAAGTCGACGTTGGGCGCGGAGCCGACGAAGACGAAAACGCCGTCGACCTTCAACTCCCGCGGTTCGCCGCTCTTGAGGTGTTTCAAGCGCAGGGATTCGACCATGTCCTCCCCCGCGATCTCCTCGACGACGCAGCCGAGGACGGGTTCGATCTTCGGATTGGCCAGCGCGCGCTCGACCGCGATGCTGTTGGCGCGGAACTCCTCTCGGCGGTGGACGATGTAGACCTTGGAGGCGAACTGCGTCAGGTAGTCCGCCTCCTCCACCGCGGTGTTGCCGCCGCCGATGACGGCGACCGGCAACCCCTCGAAGAA
>DAIRUD010000251.1:0-3743 GCA_036803565.1 Synergistaceae bacterium
CAACGGAGCAAGCGAGTTTGGTGTCGATGCGAGGGGATTTCGCCCGGCCGACCGGAGCCGTCGTCCCTCTACGGCGAGGATCGGCCGGGTAAAAGACGTGAAGCGGCGACGCCGAAGTCGCTCGCCCCGTCTAAACGATACGGAAGGAGCCGGACAGGACACACCTTCTCGTGCGGCAGAAGGAGAGGGGCGTCGTCGGGCCCTGGCCGGTCGTGGTGGCGATCGTGAAGGCCGTCGGGGAATCGCCGTCGTAACCGATCGAGGCGAACGAGGGCGCGTTTTTCGTGAAGATCGTGGTCTCCATCGCCCGGGCCATCACGCTCATGTTGTTGATGTTCGTGCTGTGGATGACGGCGGAGTGGCGGAAGCCGTGCTCGCTGCGCAGCGACGCGGCGAGGCCGTCCTCGAAGTCGGCGACGCGGACCATCGGCAACACCGGCATCAGCATCTCCTCCTGCACGAGCGGATGGGTCTCGCCCGTCTCGACGAGGACGACGCGCACGTTCTGCGGCACCCGGATGCCGATCTTCTCCAGAATATACTGCGGGCTCTTGCCCACCATCGCCTTGTCCGGCGACTTCCCGTCCTTCAGCACCACGCCGAGCAGTCTGTTGATCTCCTCCGGCGCCTTCAGCTCGAAGGCCAGGCCACTCTCCAGCATGTGCTTCTTCAGCTCGTCCGCGACGCAGTTGACGACGAACAGCTCCTTCTCGGCGATGCAGGGCAGATTGTTGTCGAACGAACAGCCCATGACCACGTCGATCGCCGCCTTGCGCAGATCCGCCGTCTCGTCCACCAGCACCGGCGGGTTGCCCGGCCCCGCGCCGATCGCCGGTTTCCCGGAGCGCAGCGCCGCGTTCACGACACCCGGCCCGCCGGTCGCGGAGATCATGCGGACGCCGGGGTGTTCCATCAGCTTGGCGAGGTTCTCCATGCTGGGCTGCGTCAGCGTGGCGATGAGGCAGCTAGGGGCGCCGTTGCGCGCCAGCGCGCCGCCGACCAGC
The DNA here is from genome assembly GCA_036803565.1 of Synergistaceae bacterium. Taxonomy (GTDB): domain Bacteria; phylum Synergistota; class Synergistia; order Synergistales; family Synergistaceae; genus DAIRUD01. The sequence continues at coordinate 1,005 of DAIRUD010000251.1, forward strand.
TCCACCGCCCGCAGCGTCGAGCGGACCGCGCCGGGATGCGGCGCGAACACGACGCCGTTGCCCCCCGAGATCATGCAGATCGTATTGTTGAAAACGGAGGCGACGGGATTCGTGGAGGGCGTGATGGACGCGATGACGCCGAACGGCGAGAGCTCCTCCAGCGTCAGGCCGTGGTCGCCGGTAATGGCGTTGGTGCGGAAGAACTCCGGCCCCGGCGTCTTCTCCAGGGCGAGGCGCTTTTTCACGATCTTGTCGTCGACGCGCCCCATGCCGGTCTCCTCCATCGCCATACGCGCCAGTTCCTCGATGGTCTCCTCCCGCAGCAGCTCCCTGCGCATGGCGTTGATAATGCGGATGCGCTCCTCCAGCGTAAAATCCCACTGCCACGCGCGCTGCGCCTCGCGGACCGCCGCGACGGCGTCGTCGACGCGGTCGTAGCCGCATCCGCGGGCATCCTCCCCGTCAAGTCCGCCGAGCACGGCCATCACACGGCGCGTTACGTCCCGCACAAGCGTCTCCGGATTCACTGAATTGCCCAATGCTCTCACCTCTCCACGATATCGATTCCCCAAAGAAAACCCCAAAACCCTTCGCCGCGACCAAATTCCCTGCGGGTATTGCGAGGTCGCGACGCTTCAAAACATCCCCGCTCCCGGATAGAGTACGATATCCGCTTATGCTCCGTTCCAAACCGACAACGCCGCTTGCGCGACCGCCACATCCTCGCCGACCGTCCCGCCGCTGACGCCGACGGCCCCGGCCAGCGCTTGCCCGTGAAAAAGGGGGATACCGCCGCCGAACACGACCAGCGCCGGGTCGGCCTGCAAGCCCCAGAGCATCGCGCCGGGGCGCGTCGCCTCCGCCAGATCAGCGGTCGGGCAGCGCATCTGCACGGCGGTGAAAGCCTTCTTCTGCGCCAGCCCCACGCTTACCGGCAGAACGCCCTCCTGCCGCGCGAAGGCGACCAGCGCCCCCTTGGCGTCGCAGACGGCCATCGCCATCGGCACCGTTCCCTCGCCCGCCCTTCGCTTCATCGCGGCCAACAGGGCCTCGGCGACGTCGAGCGAGAGCTCGCCGCATCCATACACACCGTTGTTTCCCGTCCCCACGCCTTCCGAAGAGATGCGCTCCGTCACCGTGCGGGCGATCCGCGCGACCCGCTCCTCGTAATCCGCCCAAGTCGCGAGCGCGTAGACGTAGTCGGAAAGGCGGTTGATGAGGCGCAGGTCGTCGGGGTTCACTTCCTCCTCGCGAGCCAGCGCGACCGCCTCGCGCTCCGCGCGCCGGAAGATGGCGCGGGCCAGGTGCAGCGCCCCTCCGGCCTTGCTCTCGCCGGGCTCGACGAAGACGTCGGGCATCGCCGCCATCGCGCGGATGTCCTCGATCTTCCGCTCGATCTCCTCGGCGGAGGGAACCGGGCAATCCGGATCGTACAGCGAAATCCGCCCCATCAGCCTGATCAACTGCGATTGCAGCGCGCGAATCTCGTCCGCCAGCGCCCCGCCCGTATGCGATCGCGCCACGCCGAGGGCGGACGTCGCCTCGTCGATCGTGCCGCTGACGACGACCCTGCGCGCATCCTTGGGCACGACTCGGTTGTCTCCGAGGTGGGTCGTACCTTTATCGCCCGTGCGGGTGTACACCCGTCCCATCAGGAGACCTCCCGCGCGTCCACGTCCGTTTGATCCACAATGCCGACGATCGCCGCGTCGATCGGGGAATCGTCCGACTCCGACGATGCGTTGCGGGCGGGCGAACCGGACGTATAGAGAACAAGCTCCCCCGTTCCCGCCCCCACGAGGTCGACGGACACCACGAACTCGCTGCTGCCCCGCGCGGGCACGAGCGCGCCGTCATCCCCCGGCTTCAGTTGCTGCACGATCAGCAGTTTGTGTCCGACCAGGCGCTCGTGCTTGCGCGTCGCGACCACGGACCCGACCACTTTGCCGAGCTTCATGCCACCACCCCTTCGCTTTTCAGCGCGGCGAGAACCTGCCGCACATCCGCCACACTTCCCACAAACGCCATCGAGACGATGTTCTGGGGACAGTTGCCGAGCACTTCCCCGACGTACACCGCGCTCGCCTTGGTGCCGACGTCGACGGCGTAAAACAGCTCGGGGATCGTCCCCTGCACGAGCAGGACCGCGCCCCAGGCAATCGCGTTCAAGGTTTCCGCGTCGTCCGCGGCCCTTCCGAACGACATCCGGCGCAACAGCATGCGCTTCGTGAACTCCGACGGCGCGTTGATGAACCGATAGCCAAGCGGCATCTTCCTATGCCTCCCGGATACGGATGCCCGCCCGCCGCAGCCTGTCCGCCGCCTCCGGCGTCAGGCGCGTCCCCGGCGCGACGCGGACCTCCCCGGCCCCGGCCACGCAGGGGGCGACACCGGCCCAAGACAGCCAGCCGCCGGTATCGAGCAGGACACAGCCGCCGAGTTCCGCCGCAACGGGCGGAATCTCCGCGCGCTGCGTGGCGACGGCATCTCCGGGATCCAGGCCGACGAACACGACGCCGCGCAGGCGCAGAGCGTCGATCGCGGCGCACATATTGCGCACCGACTCCGCATCCGCGTCGCGATACCAATCGTTCAGGGCCGAGGATTCGAAGAGGACCGGGATCCGCGCCCGAATCGCACCGCGCACCAATGCCGCCGCCGGAGAGACGACAAAACCGGCCGTCATCTCGGCCAGCAGATGCGCCGCCCCTCGCGGGACGACGAGCATATCCAGCGTCC
>DAIRUD010000252.1:0-3714 GCA_036803565.1 Synergistaceae bacterium
TTCGACGTCACGCCCGCCGCGCTGATCGCGGCGATCGTGACGGAGGACGGCGTCCATCGCGCGCCGTACGATTTCCAAAAAAAGCACGCCTGTCACTAGCCAAGTTCGAAACGATTGTGTATTCTTAACCGTGGATATTTAAGAGTGGCGCCTCCGTCGCGGGCGCCCGACGGCGGAGGTGTTTCATGAAATTCTTCACGATCAGCCCCTATCACGACCACACGAAAGTCGCGCTTTTCGAAAACCAGAATTGCCTCTGGGAGGAATCGCAGCATTACGAGGAAGCGGAACTGGAGGCCTTTCCCAATCTCATCTCGCAGGAGGAGTTCCGCTACGGGAAGCTCTTGGAACTATTGTCCTCCAAGGGGCTCACGCCGGGCGACATCCAGGTCTTCGTCGCGACGGGCGGTATGTTGCGCCCCCTGGAGGGCGGGACGTACGCCATCAATATCCTCATGCTGGAGGATCTTCTATCGTGCAAGTACGGGGAGATCCCGGGGAACCTCGGCGCGCCCCTGGCGCACCGCCTCGCCACCGCCGGCAACTCGCGTTACGCCTATGTCGTGGACCCGCCGGTCGTCGACGAGATGAGCGAGGTCTCGCACATGAGCGGCCTGCCCGATATGGCCTACCGCTCCGTCTTTCATGCGCTCAATCAGCGCGCCATCGCCTATCGCGAGGCCGAGAGCCTGGGGAAGCCGTATAAGAAATGCAGCCTCGTCGTCTGCCACCTCGGGCAGGAGATCTCCATCGGCGTCCACTTCGAGGGGCATGTGACCGACGTCAACGACATCCACGCCGGGAGCGGGCCGATGTCCCTCGTGCAGTCCGGCAACGTGCCCCCCGCCTACCTCGTGGACCTCTGCTTTTCGGGGAAGTACACGGCGGCGGAGCTGAAGCGGCTGATTTTGCAGCGTTCCGGCCTCTTCGGCCACCTGGAGATGTCGGACTTCGACGAGATCGTCAAGCATGCGCGCTCGGGCGACCGCAAGATCTACCTCGTGTTCGAGGCGTTCCTGCAGAGCCTGGTCAAGGAGATCGCGGGCGCGGCGGGCGTACTCGGCGGAGAGGTGGACTCGATCGTCCTGACCGGCCGCATGACGGAGAACGAATACTTCCGTATGCAGCTCGCGGAGCGGCTTCGCTGGATCTCGCAGGTCGTGGCCTATCCGGGGGAGAACGAGATGCGGGCCCTGATGGAGGGCGCGGTGCGCGTCCTGCGCGACATCGAGGAGGTCCGGACGTACAAATAGGATGACGATCGTCGTTCTGGTCGGCGTGATCCTGATCGGGATCCGGGCGGGATGGAAGGCGGGTGTGGCGGCGGCGATCATCGCGTACCTCCTGGCGGAGGGTGTGGCATTGCTGATTGCTTCGTAATTCCAGTTATCAATCCAATCGCTGATGATGATTGGGCACGTGGCAGCATTCCCCCAGTCGGTCCTGCCGACAGTCCCCTCGTCGAGGGGGCCGGGGCTTGGCACGACGGAACGCCCCGCCTCCGTCAGGCGGGAGCGCCGCCAAGGGGTCTGGAAACGGAATAATTACGCGGTTGGAGCAACATCAGTTTTGTCGTAATAAAAATAAAGCGGGGCTGTGTCAAGACGACCAGCCCCGCTTTTTTACTCGAAAGGTCGGCGCGAGGGCGAGGGCGACCTTGCCGTCCTCGCCCCGCGAACGATTATTTTGCCTTCGCGGGAGATTCCACGCGCTCCTCCAGGATGCTGCCGTCGGAGAAGAGGAAGGTGACGGTGAACTTCGAGCCCTTGGTCAGGTCCTGCTCCGCGTCGAACCAGAGGAAGAGCGTATCCCCCTCTTCGACCTGCTCCGAGATCGCGCCGTCCATGCGGTTCAGCGGTTTTCCGTCCTCCCGGGTGACGACGACGGCGTGGTTGGCCGTCGCTGGGACCGTATCCCAGGTTTGGCGCACCGTCTTTTTGTCCGCCTCCCAACTGCCGACGATCTTGATTCCGGTCAGCTTCGCCGCTTTGGGGAGCTTCGCCCGGATGTTGTAATCCCGGGTCAGGTTGGCCGCCGGTTTGGCGTCGGGACCGGTGAAGTCGTAGTTGCCGCGGCCGAGGAAGTCCAGCGCAAGTTTGCCCTTTTCCTCCGTTTTGGGCAGCGCGGCGTCCTTTTCCAGAACGCGGTCGCCGTCCATCTGCACGGTGACGATCGTGCGGGTTTTGCCCGCCGCGAGGGTCTCGTCGGAATCGGCCACCAATCGGAACACGGCCTCCCCTTTGAGGGGGATGGCGACGCGGCCGTCGGCCTTGTTCAGCATCTGGGTCGCGTCGGCGGAGAGGACGACGAGCAGGCGGCTGTCACCGTCCAGCATCGTGCTCCATACGTCCGTCCCCTCCTTGGCCAGGTGTAGACGGAAGCCGGTAATCTCGCCCTCGCCCTTGACGCGGACCTCCGTGACCAGCTTGTAGGGCGACGGGTCGAAGGGCAGGCCGCCGATCCGCTGCGGTCCGGTCACCTTGATGTCCCGCTCGCCCAGGAAGGCGGCGGAGACGATCTCGGCGGTGGGTTTCGGCTGAGGCAGGGCTTTGACCGTGATCTTGGCTTGGTCGGTGCTCTTGTCCGAAAAGTGGACGGTAACTTCGAACGTCGCGTCCTCGGCCATCGTCGCCGTGCGGTCGTTGACCCACAGGGTGAGGTTCGTGCCGAGGATGAAGGGGACGATGCCGATGCCGCTCGTGGTGTTGAAGATCCTGCCGTCGTCCCCCTGTACGACCAAAACGGGGTTTCCGCCGCTCGACGTGTCCCAGGTGCGGTTGTGCGTCGCGTCCTTCAGCACGATGCGCGTGACGGCTCCCGCGCCCGTGAGGTTCAGGGTAAAGCCGAGATCCTTCTGTCCGTCGCCGCCGATCGTCCGGCCAGTCCCCACCGTGTCCGTGTCGGCGTCGTCGAGCCGCGCGAAGTGCCGGATGGTTCCCTGCGGTTTGGACGCCGCTTCCGCCGGGAGCGGCGGCGCGAAGCATCCGGCGAGGAGCGCCGTGCAGAAGAGTGCGAGGATGATGCGGGCGATACGTCGATGTGGGGCGATCGTTCCAATCATTTCGTTTCCTCCTTATAGATCGGCCGTTGCCGTACCGTAGGTCGGCGTTCGACCGTGAAATTCGTTTCCGTTTCCGGCCTTTCGGCTGTTGTTTCGACGGCGCTTCGGCCTGTGCCTATTATAAGCACAAGGCGGCTTGCCCGGTCAAGCGACGTTTCCCTTCCCTTGCGTCGTCAAGCCTCCGGCGTCATCAGGGCGAAGCAGATTTTCGCCGTGTTCGCCAGGTTTTCCAGCGTGATCCGCTCTTCCGTCGTGTGTACCTTGTCCATGCCGGTCGCCAGGACGATGGCCGAGATGCCGTGCTCGTGCATGACGTTCGCGTCGCTGCCGCCGCCCGTCGCCATGCAGAAGGGCGCGACGCCCGCCCGGCGGGAGGCCGCCATCACCTCCCGCAGAAAAGGGTCGTCCTCGGCGACGCGGTACGCGGCGTACATCGTCTCGATATCGCATTCCAGCCTGGCGCCGAACCTGTCGCACGCCTCCTGCAGGCACTGCCGCATGTGTTCGCTCTGCCGCGCGAGCTTCTCCGCGTCGCGGCTGCGGGCCTCGCCGACGACGAGCGCCCGTTCCGGGACGATGTTGGTCGCGTACTCGGCCTGGAAGACGCCGATGTTCGCCGTCGTCTCCTCGTCGATGCGCAGCAGGCGCATGGC
>DAIRUD010000253.1:0-3714 GCA_036803565.1 Synergistaceae bacterium
GCCGTGATCGGCGCGGTGAGCGAGGCGCTGGGCGAGGCGACGCAGGACGGCGGCGCGCCCCAGGCACAGCCCGACGTCGCCCCGGACTTCTCGCACCTGCACATCCTGCTGGCGGAGGATCTCGACATCAACCGCGAGATTTTCCGGGCGCTGCTGGAGCCGACCGGCGCGCAGATCGACACGGCGGAGAACGGCCGGGAGGCCGTCGACATGTTCGCCGCCGATCCCGGGCGTTACGACCTGCTCGTGCTCGACATGCAGATGCCGGAGATGGGCGGCTGCGAGGCGGCGCAGGCGATCCGCGCCATGGGCACGCCCGCCGCCAGGGCGGTGCCGATGATCGCGATGACGGCCAACGTCTTCCGCGAGGACATCGCCAAATGCATCGCCAGCGGTATGAACGACCATATCGGCAAGCCGGTGGACGACAAGAAGCTGATCGACAAGATCCGGCTTTTCTGCGGAACGAACGCGAAGCGCGCCGGATAGCGCCGCATGCGCTTCACGCCGATCGACCGGGAGCGCTGGGACAGGCGCGAACTCTTCGACTGTTTTCATACGACCTGTATGTACGTCACGGTGGACCTGGACGTGACCGCTCTGCTGGCCGCGGTCAAGGCGCGCGGGCTGCGCTTCTACCCGGCCCTGATCCACTGCCTCGCCAAGGTCGCGAACGGAGCGGAGGACTATCGGTACGGCTACGACGAGGCGGGAAACGTCGGGCTGTGGGACGAGCTGTCCCCGCTTTACACCGTGCCCCGGCGGGATGCGCCGCACCTCTTTGCCATGGTCTCGACGCGTTGGTGCGGCGATTTCCCGATGTTTTACGCGCGCTTTCTCGACGATTACGCGCGCGCGGAGAACTGCGGCAGGCTGTGGTGCGACGACGTGCGCGACGCGTGCCACATCGGCGTCACGGCGGTGCCCGGGCTGTCCTTTTCCGGCTTCTCGTTCGGCGGGACGGAGGGCAAGGCGGATCTGACGCCGTTTGCCGTCATCGGCAGATATCGGCGGCGGGACGGGCAGACGCTGCTCCCCGTCGCCGGTGAATTCTCCCACGCCGTCAACGACGGGTGGCACGTCACGCGCTTCTTCGAACGCCTCGGCGCGGCGGCGAACGAGTTGGCAACGTGTCTCCGGGCAACCCCGGCCGACGCAATATCAGGCGATTGAACCCCTCGCGTCGGCGTCGCGCAGTCCCGACGCTTCGCCCGTTGTCAGGCTGCGGACATGCTTTGTCTTCTCAGCGGTGCACCCGTCGGGAACCGATTCCCTCACAAGCCGTACCCATATACAGGGGACATCCTTCGCACGATATGGTCAGTACGCTTCGAGGCCGGTCAACGTATCCGCACACCACTTCAGCAGAAGGGCGTACCCCTCGTCTATCTCGTTGTCGCGCAGAGGGCGACCATCCTTCAGCGCGATGCAGGTTTCGAGGATCTTTCGCTCGTCGTCCTGCAGCAATGGCAGCAGTTCCACCTTGGAAAGAGGGTATTCCCCCGTCCGCAGATAGTGCAACGCCTGCAATATGAAGAAAGAACCCTTATACGCGCCCCCGAGCGCCGCGAGCCTGCCGTCGGCGTCGCCGTGCACGTAGGTGTGGCAGAGCATATGGTACATCGTGGCGACGCCGATGCGCGCGCCCTCCGCAATGTCGCCCCGGCCGAAGGACGGCAGGATGTCGTCGAGACTGCCGCGCAGCGCCACCGTCTCGTGCGCGAACTGGAAGAGTTCATGCCTCGGCCAATGCCGTAATTCCTCCTTGCCGCCGACAAACCCGCAGGCTTTCTCCGTTTCCGGCATCCCGGACAGGATTTCCCGGTAGGCCGCGAGGTCGTCGAGCCCCAGTACGTCGAGCACCACGACGGCGTCGAGATCGCTCGCCTCCGTGGCCTCGCCACGCCGGTAGCTGCCCTGATACCCGACGAAGAGCAGGCGGTCGCCGAAGCGGGCGTCGAGTTTTTCGCTTAATTCCGCAAACCATTGGCGGTGCTCGATCATTTCGAAATTTCCTCCTTTGCCGATGCGTCGAGATTGTCGGTCCGGCAGAATATCTTACAGCTTTTTTCCCCATACGTCATACTGTGTTAAGATATACCCCATACGGTATAGGTGGTGATGCGCGGTGCGGCAGTGTATGGATGCGGAGAATATCCACAGAAGGATGAACAAGGTAATCGGGCAGATGAACGCCATCAACAAGATGATCGACGAGGACGTCCCCTGCGAGGACATCCTGATGCAGATCAACGCCGCCAAGAGCGCCCTGCACAAGATCGGCCAGATCGTGCTGGAGGGCCATCTGCACCACTGCGTCCGCGACGGCATCGAGCACGGCGACGCCGACAGGACCATCGCCGAGTTCTCCCGCGCCGTCGAGCACTTTTCGCGGATGAGCTGAGGGATTCGCGATTGCGCCCGCCCGCGTATTTTCTGCCGACGCGGCGCAACCGCGCCGTTGCGAGGTGCGGAACGCGCTGACGGCGAACGCGCAGGAGACGCTGCGCTGCGAATCTCTGCGATCGGGCATGATTAATGTCCAATGTCATCGCCCTATTCAAGGCGCTCGGCGGCGGGTGGGAACCGTTATATCAGGAAAAGCCAGATAAAGGTTCAGCCGATGTGATCGATCGCCCTGTCGGCTCGTCGCAGCGTTTCTTGTTTTTGTGCTTCAAACAAGGCCCGGAACGAAATCGTTCCGGGTTTTCGCGATATTGCGACCGCTTGACATACGGTAGGGGGTATGGTATTTTTCCTTCAGTATGTACCATAAGGGGTATGGGCATAAGGAGGATGGTCGAAATGCCGGGTTTGCCGCTGGACGACGATAAGAGGGGAATGCTGTTTCTCGTGCTTTCGGGAGTTTCGTTGGTCGTCAGTTTCTTCGACATCGGGGGATTACCCATGGATGCCGCCTGGCTGGCGGTGTTGCTCTGCGGCGTGCCGATCGTCAAGGGGGCGGCCGAGGCGCTGGTTGCGGAGTTGGACATCAAGGCCGATCTGCTCGTCTCGCTGGCGTTGGTCGCGTCCGTGATCGTCGGGGAGATCTTTGCCGCGGGCGAGATCGCCTTTATCATGACGATCGGCGCGATGCTGGAGGAGCGCACGGTGGCCAAGGCGCGGGCGGGCATCGAAAAGCTGGTGCGCCTGACGCCGCGGACGGCGCGCGTCGTGCGCGGCTCGTCCGAGGAGATCGTGGCCGCCGAGGACGTGCGCGTGGGCGACGTGCTGCGCGTGCTGGCGGGCGAGACCATCGCCGTGGACGGCGTCCTCCTCGCGGGGCGCAGCGCCGTCGACCAGTCGCTGATGACCGGGGAGTCGCTGCCGGTCGACAAGGAAGCGGGGGACGAGGTCTTCAGCGGGACCGTCAACCAGCACGGCGCTTTCGAGATGCGGGCGACCAAGGTGGGCGAGGACAGCTCCCTGCAGCGCATGATTCGCCTGGTGGAGTCGGCGGACGCCGACAAGGCCGAGATCGTCGGCACGGCCGACCGCTGGGCCACCTGGATCGTCGTCGGCGCGCTGCTCTCCGCCGGGGCGACCTGGTTCGTCACCGGGGAGATGCTGCGGGCCGTCACCATCCTCGTCGTCTTCTGCCCCTGCGCGCTCGTGCTGGCGACGCCGACGGCGATCATGGCGGGCATCGGCAACGCGACGCGCTTCGGCATTCTGGTGCGCGAGGGGGACGCGCTGGAGCGGCTGGCGCGGGTC
>DAIRUD010000254.1:0-3694 GCA_036803565.1 Synergistaceae bacterium
ATTGCGTCGAGTGGATCGTGCGGCGAGATCGCCCCTTCGCGTATGCCGAGGCTGCCGGCGCCCTCCCGCCGGTCCGCGGGCGGAGGGAGGCGGGCCGGCGCCGGGGCGGCGACGAGGACGGCGTCGCGCGCGGGGATCTCGTTGTAGACGACGAGGTCGCCCTTCCGGCGGGTCCGGACGGGAATCCGCGCGGCCGCCGAAAGCGCGGCGTCGTTCGCGATCAGCGCGTACATGCAGGCGATCGTCCCGTGGCCGCAGAAATCCACCTCGCACTCCGAGGAGTAGTAGGTCAGGTGGATGCCGCCGTCCTTCCGCGCGCAGTAGACCACCTCCGAGACGAAACCCTTGTGTCGGCGGGCGATGTCGAGCATTGTCTCGTCCGGTAACGCCTGCCCGTCGTCGAGATAGAGGCAGGCGGCGGGGTTGCCCAGCGAGTGCGGGGTCGCGAACGCGTCGATCTTCCTGTAGCGGTATCGTTCCATCTCGATTGTCCCTCCGTCGGCGGTGTGCGGTTTTCGTTCGGTTTGCTATTATCGGCGAGGACGGGAGCCGTGGCAAGTGTTGCCGCGCGAGCCCGCCGATCCGATCGTCGCGACGGGCCCCCTCGGCCGCGGGCGCGCTCTGGCGAACGTCGCCGCCTTGTGCGATAATTTCCGGATCTGAAAAGCGTGAAGGGGAGTTGGGGATGCATAAAATGAACAAAAAGGCGCTGCTCGCCGTATTGCTTTTGATCTCGCTCGTCGCCTTTTTTACGACGCGGAGGGCGGAGGAGCCCGGACGCGTCCTGCTGCGCGCGGGGCCGCAGGCGGCGCTCCCCGCCCCGCCCGAAGGGGGAAACTACGTCCTGGTTGGGGTGCGCAACACCGGCGTGTTGCAGGGGTTGCTGGGCGTGGTGGCCGACCGCCTGCCCGTCGTTCTGGAGGAGGAGGGGGCCGGAGCGCTGTCCGGCGCGCTTCTCGAGCCCATCCGCACGGCGGATTCGCTGTTGGATCTCGCCGAGGAGACGGCGATCCTGGCACGGCCCTATTTTCCGGACTTTTCCCTGCATGCCGCGTTTTTCGCGCAGGACGCCGCCTTGCGTGCGTCCCGCGACGACGCGGGCGGGTTTCTGCACGCGGCGGCGTCCTGGGACGTCCCGTCGGCAGGGGCGGACGATCGCGGCTGGAGCGTCCCGACCGGGCTGTCCGTCTCCTCCGACCTGGCCGACGGCACGCTGGAGCGTTTTTACCTCTTGCAACGCCCGCTCGCGGACGGCCGCTCCCTCGTCCTGCTCGCCGACACCGAGGCCGGAGTGGGGGAGATGCTCGCGGCGCTCGCGGACCCCGCCTCGCGCGACGCCGTCGAGCGCCGCACCGGAGGGGACGATTACGTCCGTTTCGACGGGCCGTTCTTCGCCGTGCGCGGGGAGGCTGGGAAGTGGGATGCGCTTGCGGAGATCGGCTGGGGGGAGAAGGACGGCGTCGTCGAGATCGATGCCTACAGCGACCTGTACGGGCGGGTGGCGACGTTCGGAATTCCATCCTGCGACATACCGGGCGCCTCCCTGCCGCTGCTGGGCGAGGGGACGCTCTGTTTCCTGGCGACGCTGGACCTGCCCTACCTCTGCTTCCTGCTCGCCCCGGACAGCCCCGACCCGGTGGAGGAGGTCGTCGCCATCGGCAACCTCCTCTCCGGGGGCAAACTGCCCTCGCTCTACCTGGAGGACCTGAAGGCCCTTCTCCGCGCCAGCCGCCTGACGCTCTCCCTCCGTATCGACGAGGGGACGGGAACCCCCTCCGCGCTTTACGCGTATGTCGAGACGCGGGCGACGGACGTGCTGGACAAATACGATTCGGTCGCCTCCTTCCTGTTGCAGCCGACGGAAGCGGAGGGTTGGGACCGGGCCGCTTCCCTCGCCGGTGTCGGGGGCCGGGGAATCGCGCTGCTGCGGCGGGGCGGAAATCTGCTGATCGGCTGGGGGGCTCCGGCGGACTATGCCGTGCGGAGCGCCCTTCCGCGGGAAATCCGCGATTTCGAGTCGACGGAGACGCTGTTCGACGCCTATGCCCGCTTCAACCTGCTGAACCGGGCGGGCAATACGTTGGGGGACGCGCTGCGGCGGGCGCTGGAAGGACAGGGGATCTCCGCGTCCCTGCTCGACCGCCTGCGCCCGGACGCCCTGGACACCGTCATCCTGCGCCATGCGTCGCCGGATCGTTACGCGCTGCGCCTGCATTATCGGGAACGGGAGCGGCCTTAGGGCGGAGTGACAAGGTAATATCGTATCGAGGGGATGCGAGGGGGCCGCAGGAGACGAGTCCCATGGCCGTGCTTTTGTCAGGGATGGAGCCCCACGAAGTGAAAATTCCCTGCGTGTCTTTTTTTCGCCGCGCGGTCTGTGGCGGGGGCGCTGCCGCCCGGCGCCGCGCTGAGGTGCGGTGCTCGACGATACCCGTGAGGGGGGATTTCTTTGCGAAAATATGCGTTGGCTTTTTCCCTGGTGGTTTGCGTTATCGCGGTTGTCGCGGCGGCTTACACGCTATTTGCCGGACGGGAGGTGGTGCGCGCCCTCGGGCCGGAGGCCGCGCTGCCGCGCGTCGCGGAGGGGGAGGAGTACGTCCTGGCGGTGTCGCAACGGCCCGGAGAAATCGCGGAATTGCTGTCGACGCTGGGGGAAGCGCTGCCCGGCCTGCCGCGATGGAGCGACGCGCCCTGGGCCGGGCTCCTCGACTTGCCCGACCCTCTGGCCGGACCGCGCGCGCTTTACCGCCGCGCGAAGTCCCTGCACGGCGTGCTGGCGGTCGCCGACGCCTGCGCCTACTTGGCGGTGTCGCCGGACGTGCCGGGCGGGTGCTTTCTGGCGTTCCGTACGGCGGACGAACGGGTCGAGGCCCTCGTCCAGAGTCCCGACGCGCTGCTTTTCGGCGCCGAACCCTGGCAAAGCCCCGACGCGGAGCAGGGCGAGCGGGGCTGGGTCGTGCGCCGACCGCTTTTTTCCCGAGACGGCGCGGACGTGTTCTACGCGGTATGTTTGCGGCGCGGCGACGCGGCGCTGATGCTGGTGTCCGACGCGCCGGACGGCGTCGAGCGGATGCGCCGGGCGCTGGCGCACGCCGATGCGCGCGTGCGGATACAGCGCAAGGGTGAGGGCGGCGATTTTCTGCAAGCCGTGCGCATCCTCGCTGTGGGCGGAGAAACGCGACCGGCCCTGCTGGAGATCGCCCGGGTCGAGGCGGAGGTCTCCGAACGGGGCGTGCGGGCGGACCGTTTCCGCATCTATTCCGACTTCTTTCCGCTGGCGGCGGACGGAACGGTTCCGTCGAGCGGCCTGTACGGCGGGGAGCTGCCGCCGTTGGGGCGCGGGGAGGTCGGTTTGGCGGCGGGGTGCGACATCCCCTTTCTCTGTTTCGCGCTCTTCCCCGGCGATCCCGACCCGATCGGACGCGCGCTCGCCCGTCTGGATCGCGTTTTGCCCGCTCCCCTTCGCGGCGAGCTGCGCGGTGTGATGGAGCGGGGGCGCGTCTCCGGCGCGGTCGTCCTGGCGCCGGAGAACGGCGAGACGCAGAACGCCTACCTCGTCGTGGAGAGCGAGGCGACGGCCTCGCTGAACCGCATCTTCTCCCTCGCCGCGCTCTTTCTCAAGCGGGCGGACGTTGCGGGGTGGGACGATTTCCGCTACCTCTCGGCGGGCGGGGGGGCGCGGTTCGTCGCGGCG
>DAIRUD010000255.1:0-3671 GCA_036803565.1 Synergistaceae bacterium
CGGGCCTCCTCGGCGGTTTCCTCGTCCGGGGCAACGACAAACAGATCCCGGCGGGCAGCCTCGTCTATGTGGAGACCGAGGAGAACGCGCACGTCGTCGGCTACCTGGCGCCGAACCCGTTCGCCACGCCTGCGGGCGGCGGGGAGACGACCGCCCCCGCGACAAGCGAAACACCGCCGGCGGGGGATACGGAGAGCACCGGCTGGTAGTTTGACGAGGCGCGAAAAACACGGGAGGAGTCGAAACCCGATGTCTATTTTTCGAAGGAGCGGGGCGGCGCGTCTTTTTCTTCTCTGCCTGTTCCTCCTCCTTCCGCCCTCGCTGTGCGCGCCCGCGTCCGCGGACGAACGCGGCGAGGTTTTTCAAATACTCGACCGCCGGACGGCCCTCCGGTGGGGTGAGGACAACATCGCCTGGGTCGTCCACTATCCCGAGGCGCTGGTGGAGCCGTGGGTCGCCTCCGAGGCGAAGCGACGGGGGCTGAACGCCCAGCAGACGGACGCGTTCCGCGAGTCTTTCAAGAAGGACCTTCGCCTCGAATCGACGACGGCGGTAATGCTCGCGGTGCACGCGTTCGGCCCGAACCCGCTGCAACTGGCACCTTTGCGCGACAACGTCGTGCTGATCGATTCCTCGGGGAACCGCGTCGCGCCGGTCGCCTTCGAACAGGTCCTCGACAACCCCCTGAGCGGCCTCGTGCAGGGATTGGTGTTTTTCCCGAAACAGCAGGACGACGCGTTCCGCATCGTGGTGCGGGGCCTCCGTCCGGCGGAGGAGACGGTCTTCGCCTTTGTGGCGCCCGATTCATCGCCCACCGTCGCCACGGATATCCGCACACAGCCGGAGACCGCGCCCTCTCCGCAAGCGGCGGAGGAGGTCGTCGTGCGAATTCCCACGACGAAACGCCCGTCACCGCCGCAACCGCCGTCCCCCCCCAAGGAGGAGGAACCGGAATACTCCGTGGAGACAGCGGAAACCTACCAACCCACCGAACCCGTCGTCCCCCCTCCGTCCACACCCACAGCGCCGCTTCCGGCGGGGGAGGGTACGGCGCTCCCCACCTTCGAGACGCCGGACGAATCCATGCGAACGGACGGCGGACGCGCCGCGCTTCCCCCCATGGGGGCCAGGCAGGTTCTGGACCTGTATTTGAAATCCTGGGCCGACGGCGACGCGGAGCGCATGTATTCGCTGCTCTCCACGGAATCGCAGGGTAAGATCTCTTACGACCTTTTTTCCCGCGAGGTCCTTTCCTCCGGCTTCCGCAAGGCCCTGCAATCCGGCTACAAGGTGACGTGGATCGACGACACGGCGAAGGTTTCCGCCGCCAAAAAGGTCCTCTTCATGCGCACGCTGGAAAGCAGGCAGATCCGATTCGTCGAAGAGGCTGGAACTGTCCGTGTTCTCTGGTAAAATGACGAAGGCCTTGTTGGTTTGCGCGATCCTCGCGGTCATCGGGTATTTTTTCTGGCGGGATTTGCACCTGAAACCCGAAACCGTCACGGAACGCCTTCCCGACGTGGTCGTCGAGAACCTGGATTTTCGCCGGACGATCGAGGGCAAGCGCTGGCACGTCCGGACGGATCGCGCCGAACACGAGGGCGGCATCATCCGTACGAAACAGGTTTACGTGCACGTCGCGGAAACGCGCGACGACGGCGCCAAGGACATGCGCCTCCGCGCGACGAGCGGATCGTTCCAGGAGGACCGCTCCGACGCGACCTTGCACTTCGTCGACGGAGACCTCTCCCTGCCGAACCGCAGCGTGGATATGCGCGCACAGGAGGCCCGGTATATCGCCTCGGACGACCGCTGGTTCTTTCCGGCCGGTCTGCGCCTGTGGGACGACACGCTTACGATCGAGGGACGCAAGGGGGAGATTTCCTCCGACGGCCTGTTCAGTTTGTGGGAAGGAGCCGGGGTTTATTGGAAAGCAGAGGAAACGGTACAATGAAATCGGCTCGTTGCGTCGCCCTGCTCCTGGCGGTGCTGTTCACGTTGCTTTACCCGGCCCATACGCCTGCGGGGGCGGCCGAGCCGGTCCATCTGAACGCCGACAAGATATCGTACGAGGAATCGAGCGGCGTCGCGACGGCGGAGGGCAACGTGCGGATCAACAACGACGAGATCCGGTTGTTCGCCCCCTACGTGGAATACGACAGCAACACCCAGCAGATCCGGGCGCTCTCCTCGCCGGAGGGGCCCGTGACGTTCGTCGCCGGGGAGGGCAAACTCAGCGGGGAGCGGTTGGAGTATAACGTGGAGACCAGAACGGGCCTGCTGACCCACCCGTACGGTCGGGCCGACGCCTTCTACGTCCGCGGCGACGTGATCGAGGTGAAACCGGCGCCGGAGAAAAAAAGAAAATCGACGGAGGAGACGAGCGAGGAGCAGGAGTTGGCCGCCCGCTGGAACAAAGCCTCCCTGACCACCTGCAACGAGGCGAAACCGCACTACAGGCTGGAGGCGAAAGAGGTCTCGGTCATTCCCGGCAGGCACATGATCGTGAAAAAACCGAAGGTATACATCGGCGAACGGCAGATTTTCGCGTATCCATTCGACTATTACGTCCCCCTGCAGGAAAAAAAACGCGGAAACAAGCAGCGCATCTTCCCGAAGCTGGGGTACGAGTCCTCCAAGGGAGCGGGGATCGGCTTCACCGGCGGCTTCGCATGGGAGAGGGGGACGCTCGACCTGGAGGCCATCGCCTGGACGGAGGGGGTCTGGGAGGGCGAGACGACGCTGCGGCACGAAATCGCCACCGACCTGACGCTCTACGGCAGCATGAAGCGCGAGTACGACAAGGACCACGATACGACGAACTGGCGGCCGAGCTGGGGCATGCAGTACGAGCGAAGCGGCTGGCAACTGGAGGCGGGCTGGACGCAGCGCGAACTGGTGACGCTGGAGAAGCGCGCCGGGCACGATTCGCGCTACATCGTCTGGAGAAAACCGGAGGTCAACCTGGTCAGCCCCTGGATCGCCGACCCCGCGGCGGGCGGCCATTACCGCCTGCTGGGAACGTGGGGGCGCTACGAGGACGCCACGCACGGCCCCGGGCCGACGGTCGAGCGCGCTGGAGCCGGTATACAGATGTACGGGGAATTCAGCCCGCATATGGAGACCTTCCAGCCCTTTTACAACGCGCTGTACTGGTATTATCACTACGACGACGACAGGCACGACGAGCAACAGATCCTGGACGCCGTGTTCGGCGTGCGCTGGAAGACCGGCGACGTCGACTTGGAGACGGCCTATCTTCGCCGTTGGACATGGGGCCAGTCGCCGATGGAGTGGGACGCCTACGAACCGCGCGAGGAAATCTATCAGGAGATCGGCTACACGTTCCCCACCAAATCCCAGACGATCTCCTGGCGGGCGGGACTGCGCGCCGCCTACTCGCTGCGCGACGAGGAACTCGCCGAGATGGTCTACAAGGTGACGTACGATCAGCACTGCCTGCTCTGGGAGGGAATCTACCGCGACGACCGCAGGGGGGACGACGATTGGTTCGGGCTGACCCTGACGATCAAGGCCTACCCGGAGTCGGGCGCGCGCCTCAGCGGCAACGAACTTTTCGAGCCCGCCAAAGCGCCGAACGAACTCGTGCCGAACCTGTATTAGTATAGAATCGAAATATCAGGAAAGAAAAAATAGGGACCCAAGGGAGC
>DAIRUD010000256.1:0-3665 GCA_036803565.1 Synergistaceae bacterium
GGCGAGGTCACCGCGGGCTACGAGTGGTTCATCAACAACGGCGTCGAGGGCTTGATCGAACGGATCGAGGCGCGCAAGGCCAAGCTGGACGCGACCGTCCCCGGCGATTACGAGAAGGAAGTCTATCTCGACGCCATGCGGATCGTCGCCGAAGGGCTGATCGTCCTCGGCGAGCGCTACGCTGCGGAGGCCGCGCGCCAAGCCGCCGCGGAAAAAGACCCGGTGCGCCGCAAGGAGCTGGAGGACATCGCGGAGATCTGCCGCCGGGTGCCCGCCAAACCGGCGCGGACCTTCCGCGAGGCGATTCAGTCGTTTTACTTCTACCAGATCGCCATGTTCATGGAGCAGAACGCGGCGGCCTACAACCCCGGCCGCATGGACCAGTACCTGTACCCGTTCTACGAGCAGGACCTGGCGGCCGGGCGCATTTCGCCGGAGGAGGCGCAGGAGATCTTCGACTGCCTCTGGGTGAAGTTCTCCGAGCCCTGCCTCTTCCAGGACGAGAAGTCGGCGGAGTACTCGTCCGGCTACCCCATGTTCCAGAACCTCTGCGCCGGCGGTGTCGACGCCACCGGGCAGGACGCGGTCAACGACCTCTCCTACATGATCATCCAGGCGACGATGGACACGCAGCTCTATCAGCCCTCGCTCTCGGTGCGCTACAACATGGCCAAGAACCCCAACTCCTTCCTGCGCAAGATCGCCGAGTTGATGCGGATGGGCACGGGTTTCCCGGCGTTCCACAACGACGAGGTGGGCATCCGCATGCTGATGAACAAGGGCATCCCGCTGAAGGAAGCGCTGAATTGGAACCCCGGAGGCTGCGTCGAGACCAACCTGGCCGGAAAACTGCGCCACTACTCCGCCCTGGCCGACATCAATCTGGGCAGCGTCGTGGAATTTACCCTGCTCGACGGCCTGTGCCGAAAGAGCGGCAAACTTGCCGGGGCCAAGACGGGAAACCCGGTCGAATTCAAGACTTTCGGCGACTTCATGGCGGCGCTGAAAGCGCAGTTGCACTACGTCATCAAGGTCACGGTCAAGGCCAGCCACATCATCGACGAGATCTGCATGAACCGCCCCGTCCCCGTGCTCTCCATCAGTTTCGAGGAGTGCATCGAGAACGCCAAGGATTACGCCTGGGGCGGGGCGAAGTACAACACCGGCAACGGCATCATCTGCATCGGCGTCTCCGACCTGATCAACAGCGTCGCCGCGATCAAGCACCTCGTTTACGACACGAAGCAGGTCTCCATGGCCCAGCTTCTCGACGCGCTGGACGGCGATTTCGAGGGCCGCGAGGACATCCTCAAGGCCTGCAAGGACGCACCCAAGTACGGCAACGACGACCCCGGCGCGGACAAGATCGCGGCGGAGCTCTTCGCCTACATCGCTGACGAGATCGAGAGCTACCGCAGCAAGTTCGGCGTCATGACGCCGGGCATCCTCCCCGTCTCCGGCAACACGCCCTTCGGCGGCGAGGTCGGGGCGCTGCCCTCCGGCAGGCGCGCGGGCAAGCCGCTGGCCGACGGCGTCAGCCCCAACAGCGGCACCGACCGCAACGGCCCCAGCTCGGTTCTCAAGTCCGTGGCCTACATCCCCCACGACCGTTACGTGCAGGGCACGCTGCTCAACATGAAGCTGGCGCCCGAGATGGTGGCCACGGAGAACGGCATTCGCCAATTGATGGCGTTGCTCAAGAGCCTCTGCACTCTGGGCATCTATCACGTGCAGTTCAACGTCGTGGATCAGGGAAAGCTGCTCGAGGCGCAGAAGCATCCGGAGGAGTACAAGGACCTTCTCGTGCGGGTGGCGGGCTATACGGCGTTCTTCGTCGAGCTCGGGAAGGACGTCCAGGACGACATCATCGCCCGCACGATCCAGACGGAGGGCGCACCCGTCGCGACCTGCGGATAAGGCGCATAAATCATTGAAATTGTCTGTTTCGGGCGCGCGCGTTCGGATCCAGGGGAAGCAACTTCCTTGATGGGGTGCGGGACGAAGCCTCACGAGGCGAAAGGTCTGCAACTTCCCCAATAACGCTTACGGTAATACCGGTAATGGCTCGGCAAACAAAGGGCGAATAACCGAAACGGTTGTTTGCCGTATCGGACCGAAGAGGAAAAAGCTCCTGAGCGGCGGCACGGAACGCCCTCGGGAGCTTTTTTTCATGACGAAACGACAGAAAAACAATGCCCAGTTGCAATCAATGCGATCAATGTATCGAGAATCGCAATTTCCTGGGTCGTCTTTGAGCGGGTTTATTCTATTTTTAATTCAAAATGTCATTAATGATATTTATAAAATACGCAATTTTAATACATAATTCTGTTTTTAATTCATGACACCCATAATAATTTTTATGACACATGTAATAACAGTCTGTTTTGATATTTATTACAGGCTATTTGAGTCAGAAATAGAATAATTCCAGTTGTAAATCCAAACTTCGCACCCTAAAATAGTGTCAACGACGCTGAGAAAAAGCATGAAAAAGGCGGTCAAAAAATGTAGTTTTCGTGGAGGGTCTGCGCTAAAATATCGGACATTCAGTTAAGGGAATCTCAAAGGACTCGGAGGAGGGGATTTCTGTATGTCTGTCAATCGCCGCAAATATGATGCAGAGATCAAGAAGAACGCGGTCAAACTGAACTTTTACCCCGTCAAGCCTAGTCAATGGATGTCACAATATGGCAGCACGGACCGTACAAATTCCGCGCAACACGGCGGCAATTCGCACGATCGTTTTGAAATCACAACGTGTCGACAGACAGCCATCGCACGACTTGGAAAGTTCCGCCCGTTCGGCACCTTTCTACGACATCGCAATATACCGGCAAATCGCCCCTGAGATAAAACGACAATACTGCATTATGCCGCGAATCGAACCGTTTCAAAAAGTCGTGTTCGTGATATTATGAGCTATCCGAAGATGAAAGACGTCGGGGTGACGGCTATCGCGGAGGTAGGGCACATGTCGAAAACGAGCAGATGCTCCATCGCAGGGAATTTTTTAAGAGTAGATGATCCGGAGAAAAGCGGCGGCGAACTGTACGAGGAAGTTGCCTACATCCCGTTGCGCGAAATCAAGGACATCACGACCTTTCACCAGCGGAACGAGCGGGAGGTCAGAATCCTGATCCGCTTGATGGACGGGACGGAAATGGACTTCTATTATTCGCCGGAAGAGGCCGGACGGGTCGTCGCGTCGTTGCTGTACGCCCCGGAAACGCCTCCCGCCGCATAGGACGGCTCCTCGATGAAGGTGGTCGATCTTACGCACACGATTCGAAACGGGATGCCGGTCTATCCGGGTTGCGAAGGGCCCGCCCTCCTCCCGGCGTGTTCGCATGATGCCGCCGGTTTCCGGGAGACAAGCCTCAGCCTGCTCTCCCACACGGGAACACACATCGACGCACCGGCACACGTCTTTCCCGACGGAAAGACGCTGGACGCGTTCCCGCCGGAACATTTCATCGGCGAGGGGATCGTGTTGGATTGCACCACGTTGAAACCGGGAAAACCGATCTCCGTACGGGACATGAAACGCCTCCACGACGGGCTCGACGGCGCGGAATACGTCCTATTCCGCACGGGATGGTCGGATCGCTGGGGAAGCCCCGCCTATTTCGAGGGCTACCCCTGTATCGACGAAAAGGCGGCGG
>DAIRUD010000257.1:0-3663 GCA_036803565.1 Synergistaceae bacterium
CGACCTGTGCGGCGAGTGTGTCGGCGCCTGCCCCAAGGGCGCGATCGAGATCGTCGGCGAGGACATGACCCCGCAGGAGCTGTTCGATTTCGTGAAAAAGGACGCGCCGTTCTGGCGGCGCTCCGGCGGCGGCGTCACGCTCTCCGGCGGGGAGGTGCTCGCCCAGCCGGATTTCGCGCTCGCATTTCTCGCCCTCTGCCGGGACCGCGGCGTACACACCGCCGTCGAGACGTGTCTTTTCGCCCCGGCGCGTACCGTCGCGGCCGTCGCGGAGCTGGCGGACTTCATCCAGTTCGATATCAAGGCCCTCTCCCCCGATCTGCACATGCGCCTGACCGGGCTGGACAACGGGCAGATTCTGGACAACGCGATCTTTTTGTTGAAAAGCGGCCGGGAACTGCTGGTCCGTTATCCCCTCGTCCCGGGTTGCAACGACGACGAGGACGAACTGCGCGCGCTCGCCGGGTTTTGCGCCCACAACCGCCCCGGTGTCGAGGTGGAACTGCTTCCGTACCATTCCCTGGGGACGGCGCGATACGAGGCTCTGGGGCGTGCGTATGCCCTGTCCGGAACGCAGCCGCCGGACGCGGAGAAGATGCGCCGGGCGGCGGAAATTTTGCGCGGCTACCCGTTGCAGGTGATCTATCAGTAGCATTTCGAAGTACGACCGGCCGAGGCCGACAGGAGGACATGCCATGACAACCGCCACCGCAGTCAAACAGCAGAACAAGATCGACCGTATCGCCCGGATGCGCGACCGCATGGTCACGCACCGCCCGACCGAGCTGCTTCCGGAGCGCGCCCTGATCGTCACCGAGGCGTACGAGCGGTTCGCCGCCGAGCCGGTCGTCCTCAAGCGGGCTCACGTGCTGGAGAAGATCCTGGCCGAGATGACCCTGTTCCTCGACGACGAGGAGCTGTTCGTCGGGCATTGCTCGCCGCAGCCCCGCTCCCCCATCGTCTGTCCGGAGCTGGGCGCGCGTTGGGTGCTGGCCGACATGGACCAATTCGCGACGCGCCCGGCGGACGCCGTCGGCATGACCGAGGAGACCAAGCGCACCCTCACGGAATGCCTTGCCAAGTGGCAGGAGACCTCGCTCGACGCCATCGTCTCCGGCCTCATCTCCGACGAGGCCAAGGAGGCCATCGCCGACGCCATGATCACGGTCGGCGGGCAGGGGACGGCGCAGGGCAACATCGCCATCAACTACACCAAATTGCTGCGCAAGGGCCTGCGCGGCATCGTCGACGAGATCGACGCCCAAATGGACGGCTTCGTGCCCCGGGACATCGAGGGAACGAACAAGCTGACGTTCTGGAAGGCCGCGAAGATCTCCTGCGAGGCCGTCATCGCCTTCGCCCATCGCTACGCCGATTATGCGGAGGAGCTGGCGCGGGACTGCGAGGACGCCGATCGCGCCGGGGAGCTTCGGGAGATCGCCCGCATTCTCCGCAAGGTGCCGGAATTTCCGGCGGAGACCTTCCGCGAGGCGCTGCAGAGCGTCTGGCTGGTCTACACCGTCCTGCATATCGAATCCGACCCGCACGCCATCCTGCTCGGGCGCTTCGACCAGTACATGTATCCGTATTTCAGGCGAGACATGGAGAACGGCGCGCTCACGCACGACGAGGCGCTGACGCTGGTCGCCTCGATCTGGATCAAGTGCACGGCCATCATCAAGCTGATGGACTCGGTGACCACCCGTACCTTCGCCGGGTTCCCCCTCTTCCAGAACATCACGCTCGGCGGGCAGGGCCCACGCGGCGAGGACGCCTCCAACGAGCTCACCAACCTGGTATTGGAGGCCGCCGTCGTGGCCCGCGTGCCGCAGCCCTCCATCGGCTTCCGCTATCACAACAAGATCGATCCGGACACGCTGTACAACGTCTGCGCGACGATCAAAGAGGGGATCGGCTACCCCGCCATCATGAACGACAACTGCATCGTCCCCAAGCATCTGATCCGCGGCGCGACGCTTGAGGAAGCGCGGAATTACTGCACCAACTGCGTCGAGACGGACGTCGAGGGCATGACCGACTCGCGCCCGCACTCCGGCTACGTCAACTTCCCCAAGTGCTTCCTGCTGGCGATGAACGACGGCGTGGACCCGGCCACCGGCAAACGGATGGGGCCGAGAACCGGCAAACTGGAGGATTTCAAGGATTTCGACGAACTGCAGGAAGCCTACGGAAAGCAGCTGGCGCACTTCATCAAGCTGATCGTCGACGCCTACGACCTGATCGACGGCGCGCACGCCATCTACGCGCCCGAGCCCTTCATGTCGTCGCTGCTGGACGACTGCATCGCGCGCGGTCAGACCCGCCAGGCCGGGGGTACGCGCTACAACTTCTCCGGCATCTTCGGCGTCGGGCTGGCCTCCGCCGCCGACTCCATGGCCGCTGTCCGCAGGCTCTGCTTCGATACGAAACAGGCCGCGCCGGCGGAGATGCTGGACGCGCTGGCCCAAAACTTCGCCGGCCGCGGCGACCTGAAAGTGCTCTGCGAGAAAGCGCCGAAGTTCGGCAACGACGACGACTACGTCGACCTCATCGCCCGCGAGATCTCGCACATGTACTGCGAGGAAGTGACGCAATATCCCTGCATGCGGGGCGGGTTCTACATCCCCGAGTTGCACTCCGTCTCCACGCACGTCTACTTCGGCGAGACGACGGGCGCGACGCCGGACGGCAGGCCCGCGGGCGTCGCCTTCTCCGACGGCGCGTCGCCGGTCGGCGGCGCAGACCGGCGGGGACCGACCGCCGCCGTCCGTTCGATGACCAAGATCGACCATCAGGAGATGCTGCAGGGCGTCCTCTTCAACCAAAAGTTCTCGCCGAGCGTCCTCAACACGCCCGCCGCCGTCGCCCTTCTGGGGGATTACATTCGCACCTGGTGCGACCTGGGCGGACATCATATACAGTTCAACGTCATCTCCACCGACCTGCTGCGCGAGGCGCAGCGCAACCCCGACGCGCACCGCGACCTGATCGTACGGGTCGCCGGGTACAGCGCCTATTTCGCGGAACTGAACGAGAACACGCAGAACGAGATCATCGCCCGCACCGAGTACGAGGAGCTCGCCTGACTTGGAAAGAATGAACTGGAGGTGCTTAGGATGAACGCGATGGAGAACCGGCCGAAGTACATGGACAGGGTGGATCGCCTGAAGGCGAAGGTGTTCGAGACGTATCCGGAAATCGATCTGGAAAACGCCGTGATCCTGACGAAGAGCTTTCTGGATACGATGGGGGAAGCGCTCGTCACCCGCAAGGCCAAGGCGTTTTTGCGGCAGTGCCGCGAGAAGACCATCGAAATCTGGGACGACGAGCTCATCGTCGGCAACGCGGGTAGCAAAATCCGCGGCGGTATCCTCTCCGCCGACGTCTGCTGGTCCGTTCTGGACCGCGAGTTGGAGACCATCAACAGCCGTCCCTACGATAAGTTCCATCTGCTGCCCGAGGACAAGAAGGCGTTCGAGGAGCTGATCCGGCCCTACTGGAAGGGACGCTCGAACTACGAGGAGTGGCTGGCCCGGATTCCCGCCGACGTTGCGGCGCTGCGCGACAACGGCGCCCTGTACATCGACAAGAAGGCCGTGCGCGGTTGGGGCGAGGTCACCGCGGGCTACGAGTGGTTCATCAACAACGGCGTCGAGGGCTTGA
>DAIRUD010000258.1:0-3662 GCA_036803565.1 Synergistaceae bacterium
AGCGGCAGCGAGGGCTCCTTGCTGTCGAGCTGCAGCGGGTTCTTGCCCTGCGCGGTCAGCTCCGGGTTGTAGCGCATGAGGATCCAGTGCCCGCTGTCGACCGCCTTCTTCTGCTGCTCCAGCCCCTTGAACATGTCGATGCCGTGGGCGATGCAGTGGCTGTAGGCGATGATGATCGACGGGCCGTCGTAGGCCTCGGCCTCCAGGAAGGTCTTGACGGTGTGGGCGTCGTTCGCGCCCATGGCCACCCGGCCGACGTAGACCGTGCCGTAGGCCATGGCCATCAGGGCCAGGTCCTTCTTGCCCTGACGCTTGCCGCCCGCCGCGAACTTGGCCACCGCGCCGCGCGGCGTCGCCTTGGACATCTGGCCGCCGGTGTTGGAGTAGACCTCGGTGTCCAGCACCAGGATGTTGACGTTGCGGCCGCTGGCCATGACGTGGTCCAGCCCGCCGTAGCCGATGTCGTAGGCCCAGCCGTCGCCGCCGACGATCCAGACGCTCTTCTTGGTCAGCGCGTCGCAGACGGTCAGCAGCTCCTCGGCGTCGGGGGCGTTCATCCAGGTCAGTTTCTCGCGCAGCAGCTCGACGCGGTCGCGCTGGGCGCAGATCTCCTTCTCGTCGGCCTGGGGCGCTTCGATGATCTGCCGGACGAAGTCCTCGCCCAGGTCCGCCGCCAGCCTGCCCAGCAGCTCCGTCGCGTACTCGCGCTGCTTGTCCAGCGTCAGGCGGAAGCCCATGCCGAACTCGGCGTTGTCCTCGAAGAGCGAGTTGGACCAGGCCGGGCCGCGCCCCTCGTCGTTGTAGGTCCAGGGCGTGGTCGGCAGGTTGCCGCCGTAGATCGAGCTGCACCCGGTGGCGTTGGCGATCAGCGTGCGGTCGCCGAAGAGGCTGGAGAGCAGCTTCAGGTACGGCGTCTCGCCGCAGCCGCCGCAGGCCCCGGAGAACTCGAAGAGCGGGTGCAGCAGCTGCACGTCCTTGACCATGCCGTGGTTGAGCTCGGCGCGGTCGACGTCGGGGATGTCGAGGAAGAACTCCCAGTTCTCGCGCTCCGTGTCGCGCAGGCAGAGCTGCTCGGACATGTTCAGGGCCTTCCGCTCCGGCTGCTCCTTGTTCTTCGCCGGGCAGTTGTAGGCGCACAGCCCGCAGCCGATGCAGTCCTCGGGCGCGACCTGCACCGTGTACTTCATGCCGACGAACTTGTCCTTGCCCCACTTGGCGTCCGTCGACTTGAACGTCGCGGGCGCGTCCGACAACAGCGCCGCGTCGTAGACCTTGGCCCGGATGGTGGCGTGCGGGCAGACCAGCGCGCACTTGCCGCACTGGATGCAGACCGCCTCGTCCCACACCGGGATGTCGATGGCCACGTTGCGCTTCTCGTACTGCGTCGTGCCGGTCGGGTAGCTGCCGTCGTCGGGCATCAGCGAGACGGGGATGCCGTCGCCCTCGTTGACCATCATCGGCGCCTCGACGCACTTGACGAACTGCGGGCAGTCGCAGGCGACCGCGTCGCGCATGTCGAAGTCGCTCGTCACCTGTCCGGGGATGGAGACCTCGAAGAGGTTGGCCAGCGTCGAGTCGACGGCGTCGATGTTCTGCTTGACCACCTCGTCGCCCTTGCGGCCGTAGGTCTTCTTGATCGACTTCTTGATCGCCTCGATGGCCTCCTCGCGGGGCAGCACGCCGCTGATGGCGAAGAAGCAGGTCTGCATGATGGTGTTGATGCGCCCGCCCATGCCGGTGTCCTTGGCGATGGTCACGGCGTCGATGGTGTACAGCTTGATCTTCTTATCGATGATCTGCCCCTGCACGGTGCGCGGCAGGCGATTCCAGACCTCGTCCTTGTCGTAGGGCGCGTTCACCAGGAAGGTCGCGCCCGGCACGGCGTTTTTCAGCATGTTGTAGCGCTCGATGAAGGAGAACTGGTGGCAGGCGATGAAGTTCGCCTTGTTGACGAAGTAGGACGCGTAGATCGGGTTGGGCCCGAAGCGCAGGTGGCTGGTGGTGATGCCGCCCGACTTCTTCGAGTCGTACTCGAAATAGCCCTGCGCGTAGAAGTCGGTGTCCTCGCCGATGATCTTGATCGAGTTCTTGTTGGCCCCGACGGTGCCGTCCGCGCCCAGCCCGTAGAAGAGGCAACGCACGCACTTGGGATCCTCGGTCGAGTAGTCGCGGTCGTAGCGCAGGCTGCTGAACGAGACGTCGTCCTCGATGCCGACGGTGAAGCCGTGCTTCGGCTCCAGCTTCTTCAGCTCGTCGTAGACGGCCTTGACCATGGCCGGGGTGAAGTCCTTGCTGGACAGGCCGTAGCGGCCGCCGACGATCATCACCTCGGGGTTGTTGCTCATCGCCTCGACGACGTCCATATAGAGCGGCTCGCCCGCCGCCGCCGGGTCCTTGCAGCGGTCCAGCACGGCGATGGAGCGGACAGTCGCGGGCAGCGCGTTCATGAACGTGGCGACGTCGAAGGGGCGGTAGAGGCGCACGATCAGCAGGCCGACCTTCTCGCCGTTCGCCACCATGTGCTCCACGGCCTCGCGCGCCACATAGGCGCCGCTGCCCATCATGACCACGACGCGGTCGGCGTCCTCGGCCCCGATGTAGTCGAACAGGCGGTACTGCCTGCCGACCTGGGCGGCGAAGCGGTCCATGGCCCGCTGCACCGTCGAGGGCATGGCCTCGAAGTAGGGCGAGCAGGCCTCGCGCGACTGGAAGAAGGTGTCGGGGTTCTGCGCCGTCCCGCGCAGCTCCGGGCAGTCGGGGGTGAGGCCGCGCGCCCGGTGCTCGTGCACCAGCTCCATGTCGATCAGCGCCCGCATGTCGTCGTAGGCGACCTCCTCGACCTTCATCACCTCGTGCGAGGTGCGGAAGCCGTCGAAGAAGTGCAGGATGGGAATGCGCCCCTCCAGCGTGGCCATCTGGGCGATCAGCGCCATGTCCATGACCTCCTGCACCGAGGAGGAGCAGAGCATGGCCCAGCCCGTCGAGCGGGCCGCCATGACGTCGGAGTGGTCGCCGAAGATGGAGAGGGCGTGCGTGGCCACCGTGCGGGCCGAGACGTGCATGACGGTGCTGGTCAGCTCGCCCGCGATCTTGTACATGTTGGGGATCATCAGCAGCAGGCCCTGCGACGCCGTGAAGGTGGTCCCCAGCGCGCCCGTCTGCAACGCGCCGTGGTACGCGCCGGAGGCCCCGGCCTCGCTCTGCATCTCCACGACGGTGGGCACCGTGCCCCAGATATTGGGCCGCCCCTGCGCGCTCCACTCGTCCGCCCACTCGCCCATGTTGGACGAGGGAGTGATCGGGTAGATGGAGATGACCTCGTTGGTTGCGTGGGCTACGAAGGCCGCCGCCTCGTTGCCGTCCAGCGTTACTTTCTTCCTCACAACAGACATCGCATTCCCTCCCGTGACTTGCGCGGCCCGGCGGTCGCCGAACCGCAGATTGATCCGAGGACATAATACTTCCGCACTGCGGCATTCGCGGCAGCTTTCGTAATCTTACCATATGTTATCCGCGCGCGCCTTCCGCTTTTTCCCGTGCCGCCGCGTTTTTTTGCCGATTCGGTCGCACGCGCATGGGAGCATTCGGCAACGTTCGTCACCCACCCCCTGTCCGCCACCTTCACCGAAACCGCAAAACGCCCTTCGCACGCGAAGGGCGTT
>DAIRUD010000259.1:0-3655 GCA_036803565.1 Synergistaceae bacterium
CGACCTCCTGGTCCCGAACCAGGCGCGCTAACCAGGCTGCGCTACGCCCCGAACGCGAGCCATTGTATCACCCTGCGGCGAGAACCGTCAATGATAAATTTTGTTTTTCGTAAATCCGTCGATCGCCCCGGCGCGCACATGCAGCCTGCGGCTCCAGGTGCCGGACGGGTAGGCGGCGCGCGTCGCGCCCGCGGGGATGACGTTCCAGACCAGCGTCCGCGCCCCTCCCCCGCCCCGCATCTCCAGGTCGAAATCCGCGCCGATGCGGAAGGGGATGACGAGGTACTTGGCGTTTTCGAAAACCGGTCCCTGCGGGGCGCGAAGAATCGCCTCCCCGTCCCGGCCGGTCGCCCGCCATGCGGACAACCCGCCCTTGGCGACGATCAGAACGCCGTAATCGCCGTACCCCTCCAGAAAGGCGCGGATCCACGGCACCATCTCGTCGATCGTGCTGGTGGAAGCGGTCAGGGCGTGTACGTAGCGACCCAGCATGGAGAGCTTCGTCGGCTCCGCCACGTTGAACGCGTAGACGCCGAAGTGCGTGGGCAGCTCGCGCGCCCGGCCGTCGGCGACGTACCGGCGGGCCTCCTCGTGTGCGCGCAGCGCCTTGCGGCTGTCGATCGCGTAGAGGATCTCCGTCGTCTGTGCCGCGAGGTGCGGCATGTCGCCGCCGATATGCTGCACGCCGGACACCTCGAAATAGTCGGACAGGAAGTTCTTGACCGCATAACCGCCGGCGTTGGACTTCAGCGTCGCCAGGACGCGCCAGTTACCCTTGCGCGGCATCTTGACGCCGGTCTCCTCGCCGTCCGCGCTGCGCCAGACGGCCGGGCCGTCGGCAAGGGAGGAGACGGTTCCCAGCCGATAGGCCGTCCCCGGCACGGAGAGGTCGAACGCCTGCGGCCCGACGCGGTCGAAGAAGCGGGCCACGATGGGATCGGGCAGGCGCACGGTATCCGTCGGCGTCCCCGGGATCAGGTCGATGCGCACCTCCGGCGTCACCTCGGCGCGCCGCAGCAGGTCGGCGAGCGCCTCGCCCCGCAGCTCGGGGTGAAAGGCGTCGCACATGTCGATGCGGATGGGCGCGAACTGCCCGACCTCCGCGGCCGTCGGCACGACGACGCTCTCGATGCGCAGGTCCATGCCGATGTCGAACGAGACCTCCGCCTCCAGGCCGAGCGACGGGATACGGGCCGTGATGCGCTCGGGGAAGGGCGCTTCGGCGGGCGACAGGCCGGACCAGCGATAGGGGATGTGCAGCCTTTCGCCCAGCTTATAGCGGATGACGCCGGACGGTCCCGGCGCCGGGTGCGTGACGAAGACGCCGAAGCCCGACTCCGCCGCGATGTAGAGGTCGTAGTGCTCGTCCTGCCGGGCATCGGGCGTCTCGATGAAAACGACGATCTCCTGCGCCGCATGCTCCGCCAGCGGCAAAACCTCCAGTTTCGCCTCCAGACGGAGCGCCAGCTCCTCGTTCGGCGCGGTCCTCGGCGGGACCGCCGCGGCGACGCCGCAGAGCACCGCCAACAGGAAAACCGCCGCCAGCAATGTCGCAACCGCCTTGCCGTTCGCTCGGTACATGGTCATACATCCGGCTCCTTTCGCCCTTCTGTCGTTGGTCGTGGCGCGGATTGCCGCGCGTGTCGTAATGGATTTTGGCACCTTTCGGCGGATCGCGCAATCCTTTTCCCCCGGTTCCCCGCCCGCCGCCCGCCCAACCCGACGAGGCGCACAACCCGCCATCCGCACTTTGACAACATTTTCTCCGCATGTTAGTTTTTATTCCGTTTCTTATTATTATTGTAAGGAGTGTTGACCATGAGGAAGAAATACGCACCGCTCGCTCTGCTGACCATTGCGCTGCTTCTGCTCGCCTCGTCCTGTGCGCTGGCGGCCAACCTGAAGGCCGCTCCGCCCGCCAAGGCGTTTCTCCGGTACCGCGAACGGGCCGCCGACGCCGCAACCCGCGCCGCGTCGGGAGGCGCGGAGTACAAGCGCGGCTATTTCCCCTCGCCGGTCGACCTCTCGCACCTGGCCGAACCGGATATGCGGCCGCAGGCGCGCGGGACGCGCGGCGCCCTCCCCGCAAAGTACGACCCGCGCGGCAGCGCCTGGCTCTCCTCCGCCAGGAGCCAGCCCTACGACAACTGCTGGAGCTACGCGGCGCTTGGGGCGATGGAGACGGCCTACCAGAAAGCGAAGGGGGCGGCGGTCGATCTCTCCGAGATGCACCTGACCTGGTATGCCTACAAAAGCGTGCCCGGCTTCACGATGGACGAGGACGACCCCAGGGCCGAGGGCGGCACCGACAACATCGCCGTAGCGACCCTGGCCCGCTGGATCGGTGCCGTGGCCGAGGCCGACCTGCCGGAGAGGGCGCAGCCGACGGGCACGTACGAGAATTACGAAAACCGCCTGCACCTGCAGGACGCCTTCATGATGGGGCTGGAGCTGGACGAGGCGACCATCATGACCTTTCCCCGCGACACGCTGAAAACGCTCGTTCACGAGCATGGCGGCCTTTCGGTCGGTTTTTTCTACGACGATGCGTATTATAACGAGGAGACGAGCGCCTATTTCTATAACGGCAGGGAGGGCGGCAACCACGCGGTGCTCCTCGTCGGCTGGGACGACGCCTACGCCAAGGAGAACTTCCTGGAGTCCGCGCGCCCCTCGCGGGACGGCGCATGGCTCATCCGCAACAGTTGGGGCACGGAATGGGGCGACGACGGGTACTTCTGGCTCTCCTACGAGGACGCCGCCCTCAGCGGCGGAACGGCATACCTGTCGACGGAGAGCGTGGAGCCCTACGACGAGCTCTACGAACACGACGAACTCGGCTGGTGCGCCAGCGCCAGCGGCGCGGGCGGGGACACCGCCTGGTTCGCCAACGTGTTCCAGGCGACGGACGCAACCCAGATGGTGGAGGCGGTCTCCTTCTACACCACGTCGAACAACGCCGAATACGACATCTACGTCTACACCAGGCTGACCGACCTGAACGACCCGACGAGCGGCATCCTGGCCACGGCCGCCTCGGGCAAAGAACCGTACGCCGGATACCATACCGTCGCCTTCGAAAACAGGGGCGAAGTTTCCGCGAATTCCCGTTTCTCCGTCGTCGTCAAGATGCGGACGCCGGGATACGATCAGCCGATCGCCGTCGAGGCGCCGATCGACGGCTATTCGGACCGCGCCACCGCCAACGAGGGCGAGAGCTTCTTCTCGGCGGACGGGTCGACCTGGGAGTTCGCGACGCTGGAGGACGACGGCGGGGACGTGCCGGTCAACGTGTGCCTCAAGGCGTTCGTCACCTTCGGCAACGG
Source organism: Synergistaceae bacterium (assembly GCA_036803565.1). GTDB lineage: Bacteria > Synergistota > Synergistia > Synergistales > Synergistaceae > DAIRUD01. The sequence continues at coordinate 3,327 of DAIRUD010000259.1, forward strand.
CGGCCCGGGCGACGAGATCATGCCGCAGGTCTCCGACAACCCGTCCGATTGGACGATCGACAGCCGGGAGCAGGCCGACGGCAGCGTCCACGCCACCATCAGGACGCGCTGGTACGGCTCTACGGAGGTGGAGAACCTCTCGGTCGCCACGCGCGACCTCGGCGAGGTCGCCTGTTCCTTGGTACGCAACGTGCTCGACCCGAGCACATACGACCTGGTCATCGTCGCGAAGGCCGCGTCGCAAAGCGCCCTCGACGAGGCGATGATCGCGTCGGTGAGCTACGAGGGCTTCTTCGGGCCCGGCTCCTATTTCACGTATAACCTCACGC
>DAIRUD010000260.1:0-3647 GCA_036803565.1 Synergistaceae bacterium
CGCGCGCTCCTCCGTGGGCAGGCTGCCGTCGCCTTCCCAGAGGCCGCGCGGCCTGCGGTCGCCGAGCATGGGGTAGTAGAACTCCGAGCGCATGTACTCGTTGGTGTGCTCCTCGCCCAGGTAGTTGCCGCCGGGGCCGACGTCCTTGATGCACTCGAGCGCCAGCGTGTCCGGGTCGATCTCGATGCCGCGCACGACGCGCTTGATCATGCCGATGATCTCGTTGTCGATGACGTAGGTCTGGAGCGAGATCGTCAGGCCGCTCTCGAGCAGCCCCGCCGCGTCGTGGATGTAGTTCGCCCCGGCCATGGCCGAGAGCAGGACGTTGATCGCGGGCTCGTACGCCGACTGCGAATCGGGGATCTTCGACTCGCTGGGTCCCGCCGTGTTGTAGATGGGTAGGTTGTAGTAGCGGGCGATCTGCGCCGACGCCGCGTTCATGATGCCCATCTCCACCGATCCGAAGCAGAACGCGCCGGTGCGCAGGTCGGCCGTGGTCGGCACGACGGAGTAGAGCGTCGGGTGCCCGGGGCTCAGGAGCTGGGTCGTGACGATGCCCGCCAGGGCCTCGACGTTCATCTGCACCAGCGTGCCCGCGAGTGTGACCGGCGACGTGGTGCCCGCCATCGGCGCGCAGGGGGTGGCCAGGGGCATGCCCATGAGGCAGGCCGTCTCCATCAGCTCCGTGTAGTCCTTGTCCATCAGCAGCGGGCTCATGATGCAGGTGATCATCGACATGAAGGGGCGCGCCTTGAAGGCGTCCTTCGAACCGGCGATCAGCTCCGCCATCCGCACCAGCTTGCGTACGCCGTCCACGGTGTAGACGCCGCCCATGACGTGCTTGGAGGTGTTCTGGATGGCTGCGTAGAAGCGGTTGACGTCCACGACATCCTTGTGCAGCTCGCAGGGGAAGCAGGTGATGACGAAGAAATCGATGTCCTCGCAGGCGTCGACCACGCGCGCCGCCGCGGCGACGTCGCGGATGTTGCTGCTGCGGTGCTGGCCGGTCTCGACGTCGATGATGTTGAGCGCCGTGCCGCCGGTGCCCATATAGGTACGGGTCCCCGACAGCGTGATGTCGTTGCGCGGGTCGCGCCCGCAGAGCGTGATCTCGCTCGGGGCGGAGGCGATGCACTTCTTGACGACGTTCCGGTCCATCCGGGCGATCATCGTCTGCTCGTCGACCTCGGCCCCCGCCTTCTTCCACAGGTCGAGAATCGGTTTGTAGGCGATTTTCACGCCGACCTGCTCGAATACGGCCATGCTGGTGTCGTCGATCTGCCGTATCCCTTCCTCGCTGAGCGGCGAATAAATGCCGCCGTGGTACACCGGTTTTTCGTTAGCCATGCTGTCTCCTCCTAATTCTAGTTCTTGCCGAAACGCCGATCGAACGAACTATTTCCAGTACGCTTCGTCGAAGAAGCAATACTCCGTACCCAGGCCCATCTCGACCGCCTTGTCGTAGAGCGTCTTGCCCCAGGCGATGTCGTGGACCGGCATACCGCCCGTGACGAAGAGGATGATCTCGTCGTCGTTCTTGCGCCCGGGGATCTCCTTGTTGACGATGGGGCCGAGGCTGCGGATGCCCGCCGGGTCGTAGCGGCCCGCGTCGATGTGCTTGAGCAGGTGGAAGGAGGGGGCGACGACGCCGACCGCGTCGATGCCGTCCGGATGCTCCCTGCCGTCGACGAAGAAGGCCTCGTGCATCTTCCAGTTGTCGGCGATGACCGTGTTGTTGGCGAAGGCGTCGACGTCCATATCGGCGTCGCCGGTGAAGGTCACCAGGCAGCCCTTCTTGAGCCAGGCCGTCTCTATGCGGGGGAAGGAGTCGCCGGAGGTGGCGATGGTGATGACGTCCGCCGCCCGCACGGCCTTTTCGATCGAGTCCGTAACCGATACGCGGATGCCGAGCTTCTCGCCCATCTCCTGCGCCCAGACCTTGCCCTTTTCCATGTTCACGTCGTAGAGCACGGCCTCCTCGATCGTGGGCGTGCCGCTCTTGATCGCCATCAAGCAGGCCTTGTTGATGACGCCGCCGCCGATGACGCCGACGACCGACGCGCCCTTGCGCGCCAGGTGGCGGGAGGCCACGCCGGGCACCGCGCCCGTGCGCATGGCGGAGATGAGGTTGCCGCTCATGATGGTGAAGGGGATGCCGGTGTCCGCGTCGTTGAGGATGGTGGTCAGAACGGAGCGGGGCAGGCCGCGCTTGGTGTTCTCGGCGTTGGAGCCGTACCACTTCTCGCCGCAGATCCGATAGCGGCCGCCGAGATAGGCGATCATCGCCATGAAGCGCCGGTCGGGGCCCGTCACCGGCATGCCGGGAAAGCGCTGCTCCTTGGGGAAGAAGATCATCTGCCCGTGCTCGTTCTCGAGCGGGCCGCCCATGAGGTAGTCGCCCTTGCCCAACAGGCTGAAGACTTCCTCGATCACGTCGACGCAGCGGTCCATGTCCATGACTCCCGCTTCGATCAGGTCCTTCTGTGACAACAACAGTGTCTTGACTTCCTGTGCCATGCTCATACGCCTCCTGTTGATTTGCCGTTTCGCCGCGCGAAACGGCGACTGTCAAATCGCCCATGTTGAATCTAATCCGCGCATAGATGATATAATATGACATGAAATATTTCAACACCTTTTTGCGAGCGTTTGACTTGCGAATTGTCTCCGAAATATGACGGATACGCATGTATTGGGGTTGTTTTTAGGTGAGTGGTGATGTTTTGCATGTTATAAAACATACAAAAATTTGCATTGCAATGTAAAAGCGGCTGTCGAGACGCTCTGAAATATTTCAGGTTCGACTTGCGACATCGATGAGCTGAAACGTTTCATGTCGTGCGGGGTGCCCCGTTCCGTAAAGGAGAGATCGGTTTGGAAATTCTGGATGCCTTTGCAATCGATGTTCACTGGAGCGAGCTTCTGACGATGGGAAACCTGCCGGTTTCCGAAGGCGAGGAAGTGGATGAAGAGGCCGAGGAGGAGGCGCGGCGCGTCTGCGATATCGGCCGGGCGCTTCTCGCCCCCAGGGCGGCGCTGACGTTTTACGAGTGCGGGGAGATCTCGGCCGATTCCGGAACCGTCGAGTTGCTTCCCCGGGACGGCGGGCGGCCCGAGGCACTCCACATCGGCCCGAAGGTCGGCTATCTCGCCCCCGCGCGCCTTGTGGCCGTGTCGATCGCGACGATCGGGGAAGAACTGGAGCGAAGGATGCGGAAACTCTCCGTGGAGGGTGACGTGATGACCGCGTACTATCTCGATCTTTACGGCACGAAGGCGATGAATAAGGTCAATGCGGCCAACCGTGCGCACATCGAGGCCTTTGCCGGGGAAAAAGGCTGGGGCGTCGGGCCGGTGATGAAGCCCGGTTCCGCGGAGGGGTGGGGGATACAGGGGCAGCGCGACCTGTTGCGCCTCTCGGGGGCCGAGCGCATCGGCGTCTCGATCAAGCCCTCGTTTCTGCTCGTTCCCTACTTCTCCGGCTCCTACGTCATCGGGATCGGCCCTGATTACCAGGGAAAGCGGGCCGGTTTCCTCTGCCACGAATGCGCGAAGTTCGACACCTGTCTCTGGCGGCGGGAGAACTCCGCGGCGTAGTCGTCGACGACCCGTCGGCCGCCCGGAAACGAAAAGCAGCGCCGAACCGC
>DAIRUD010000261.1:0-3629 GCA_036803565.1 Synergistaceae bacterium
CTGGTCGAAGATCAGGATGGAGTCCGAGAGGCCGAAGCGGTGGACGGACGCGCCGCCCGCCAGCGCGGCTTTCACGGAGATGCGCTTCGTCCCCGGGAAGTGCTTGCGGGTGACGCAGACCGCCACGCGCGGCGACGCCGAGCGTGCGTTGCGCACCATCTCCGCGCTGCGCGTGGCGATGCCCGACGCGTACTCCATGACGTTCTGCGCCGCCTTGTACACCGCGTGCAGGCGCGCCGCGCCGCCGTACGCGCGCAGGCAACACGCCCCGGCCTCCACCTCGCTGCCGCTGTCGAGCAGAACTTCGGCGCGCGCGCCGAGCCGCTCGAACATGCGCGCCGCCTCCTCGACACCCGCCAGGACACAGCCGCTCTTCGGCGCGCACTCGACGCGGCCGGGGCGATCCCCGATTCCCAGCGCGGCCGTCGTCAGATCCTGCATGTGCAGGTCCTCCTCGATCAGGCCGTCCAATAGGCTGTCCGGTACGTAGAACATTCACACACCCTCCACGCGATATTTTTCCAGAAGAAGATACAACACCAGCCCCGCGCACGCAAGCAGCGCGCAGAGGCGCATGGCGGCGTCGATCACCACCCGCCGGCTACGCCCTCGTCCGGCAGCGTACAGGCGATATCCATGAGAAAATCGCCGAAGCGCTTCTTCACGCGAAGCTAGAGCAAGGCACCCAAACGCAATCATGTTGCATATGCAATCATAACACACGCACGCGCATTTCGGCAATCGATGCTGACCGACCCGGCGCTATCCTGTATGATGGCCGAAAACGAGGGAATCCGGAGGATCTATCGCATGTCGCTCTTTCTTAAATTCGCTTCCTACTACGTCCCGCACCGGCGGCTGTTCTTCGCCGACATGGCCTGCGCCCTGGCCGTCGCCGTCAGCAACATGTTCTACCCCATGATCACGCGGAACATCATCAACGTCTACGTGCCGCAGCGGAACCTGCGCATGTTGGCGCTATGGGCCCTCGTGCTGCTCTGCATCTACTTCCTCAAGGCGGGGCTGAGCTACTTCATCCAGTACTACGGACATATGATGGGGGTGCGGATCCAGGTGGACATGCGCCGCGACGCCTTCCGGCACCTTCAGCGCCTGCCCTTCTCCTATTTCGACAGGACGCGCACGGGCACGATCATGTCGCGCATCATCAACGACACCTTCGACATCGCCGAGCTGGCGCACCACGGCCCGGAGGACCTCTTCATCTCGCTGACCATGCTCATCGGCTCCTTCGTCCTGCTCTGCACCATGAACGTACGGCTGACGCTCGTCATCTTCGCCTTCGTCCCGCTGCTGATGTGGTTTCTCCGCATCAAGCGGCGCACACTCTCGCACACGGCCATGCGCACGCGCGCCGAGATCGGCGAGGTCAACGCCGACCTGCAGAACAGCATCGCCGGGGTGCGCGTGACCAAGGCCTTCGAGACGTCGGAGCACGAATTGGAGAAGTTCCAGATCGGCAACCGTTCGTACGAGCGCGCGCGGAGCGAACAGTACCGGGCGATGGCGGAGTTCTTCTCGGGAAGCGCCCTGATCATGGACATCCTGCTGCTGGTCACGCTCTTCGCCGGCGGCGTGTTCGCCTACCGCGGCGACATCGACATGGGCGACTACGCCGCCTATCTGCTCTTCGTCGGCCTGTTCACCGAGCCGATCAAGAAGCTGATCAACTTCCTCGAACAGCTTCAGTCCGGCATGACAGGCTTCGTCCGCCTGCAGGAGCTGATGGCGGCGGAGCCGGAGCGGGATGCGCCGGACGCCGCCGAGCTGCGCGACGTCGTCGGGGCGATCTCCTACCGCGACGTCTCCTTCCGCTACGACGAGGGACAGCACGTCCTGCGCGGCATCGACCTCGACATCCGCCCCGGCGAGACCGTGGCCGTCGTCGGCCCCTCCGGCGGCGGCAAATCGACGCTCTGTCACCTGCTCCCCCGCTTCTACGAACCCGAGTCCGGCGGCATCGAGATCGACGGGCGGGACATCCGGGGTTACACGCTGGCCTCGCTGCGCTCCCAGATCGGCATCGTCCAGCAGGATACATACCTCTTCGCCGGGACGATCCGCGACAACATCGCCTACGGCGACGTCGACGCCGAGGACGACGACATCTGGCGCGCCGCGAAGCTGGCGAGCATCGACGACTTCATCGCCTCGCTCCCGGAGGGGCTGGATACGCAGGTCGGCGAGCGCGGCGTCACGCTGTCGGGCGGCCAGAAGCAGCGCATCTCCATCGCCCGCGTCTTTTTGAAGAACCCCCGCATCCTCATCCTCGACGAGGCGACCTCGGCGCTGGACAACACGACGGAAACCGCCATCCAGGGGGCGCTGGACGAGCTGAGCGAGGGCCGCACGACGCTCGTCGTCGCCCACCGTCTCTCCACGGTGCGCAACGCCGACCGCATCGTCGTCCTGACCGCCAACGGCATCGAGGAGTCGGGCACGCACGAGGAATTGTTGGCCGAAGACGGAACCTACGCGGCGCTCTGGCGCTCGCAGGAGCGCAGGTGAGACGATGCATTGCCACCGGTGAACGGTGCCGGTTCGCGCCTGATGCGGGGAAGGAAATTTCGAGATGTCCGTGGGGCGGTTTGAGGAAGCGTGGCGCCGTTCAGCTGCGGGCGGAGCGCACGTCATCGCCCCACTTTTCGAGAAAGGCGGCGGGGGAGACGGCGGCGGGTTCGGGTGCCGCCTGCAAAAAACCTTCGTCGCGCGTGATGATGCACTCGGCCCCGGCCTTGCGGGCGCAGAGCACGGCAACGGCATCCTCGTAATCCGCGATCCGTGAATCCAGGGCCGCTTCACAGTCCGCACCCCGCACGTCGACCACCGTAAAGACTTGAAAGAGGCTGCGCAACGCCTCGCGGGCCTGTGCGTCGGAAAGGGTTTTGCGGGCCACGTAATATATATCGGTAACGCTGTTCGCCGTAAGCAAACCCTCGAAACGCTCCTGCGCCGCCAACAAAAAAATCCGCTGCGCATCCCCGCAGAACGGCTGCCGGGCGGCAATCGCGTCCAACAGCACATTGGTGTCCAAAAGCACCTTCATCGCAGGCGCTCCGTACGGACCAGATCCGGGTCGACATCGGCGGGCAGGATGCCGAACAAGGATTTCGCCGCCGCCACCTTATCGGGCTTGGCGCTGGTGATCTTGGCGACGCGCCTGCCGTTCTTCGTGACGAAGACATCCTCTTCTTCGGCCATTTCCACATATTTCCCGGTATGGGTTTTCAGTTCGGATATGGAAATCTGCATCGGTCCGACCTCCTTTCTATATTTCGCACATAATCATTATACACAAAAAGACCGATTTAATAAATGCAACAAGTCTTTTTAGCATCAGGCGAATCGGATGCGACATATATTTTTTCAGCCCCACGACATTCCGCTACTCATATCCTGATCGGACCGGGCAACGTCGCGTCGATTTCATAGCAAGTTATTCTATTTTTAATTCATGACACCCATGATAATTTTCATTACACGTGTAATAGCTGTATATTTTGTTATTTATTATGGGCTATTTGAATTAGAAATAGAATTATTCCAATGATAGATCCAATCGCTCATAATGATCGGCCACGTGGCAGCACTCCCCCAGTCGGCTCTGC
>DAIRUD010000262.1:0-3629 GCA_036803565.1 Synergistaceae bacterium
GCACCCCCGCCTCGCGGGTATATTCGGACACGATCTTCCGCAGCACCTTCTCGGAGATGCGCACGTCGACGTCGCCGAGGCCGTTGTCGGCGAGGACCTTGGGCCAGAGATGGCGCCGCGCGATGTGCAGTTTTTCCTCCCCGACGTAACCGGGAATGGAGATGATCTCCATGCGGTCGCGCAGCGGGCGCGGGATCGTGTGCGTGACGTTGGCCGTCGTGATGAACATCACCTGGCTCAGATCGAAGGGCACCTCGAGAAAATGATCCGTGAAGCCGTTGTTCTGTTCCGGATCGAGCACCTCCAGCAAGGCGCTGGAGGGATCGCCGCGAAAATCCGTCCCCACCTTGTCGATCTCGTCCATCAGCATGACGGGGTTCTTCTCCCCCGCCTGCTTCAACTTCTGAATGATGCGTCCCGGCAGCGAACCGATGTAGGTGCGGCGATGGCCGCGGATCTCCGCCTCGTCCCGCATGCCGCCGAGGGAGAAGTTGGCGAACTTGCGGTCCAGCGCGCGGGCGATGGACCGCCCGAGCGACGTCTTCCCGACGCCCGGGGGGCCGACGAAACAGAGCACCTGCCCCCGCCTGGCCTTGTTTCCGCTCAGGCGCTGGACGGCGAGGTACTCCAGAATCCGCTCCTTGACCTCCTCCAACCCGTAATGGTCCTCGTCGAGGACCTGACGGGCGATGCCCAAATCGAGCCTGCCCTTGGCCTGTTTTTTCCAGGGCAGATCCGTCAGCCACTCGATGTAGGTCCGCGACACGGTGGCCTCCGCCGACATCTGCGGCATCTTGGCGAGGCGCTCGAGCTCCGTCAACGCCTTTTTCTCCGTCTCGCGCGGCATCTTCGCCTTGCGGATGCGTTCGAGCAGCTCCTCGTACTCGTTGGAAACGTCCGGCTGGCCGAGCTCGGCCTGGATCGCCTTGAGCTGCTCCTTGAGATAATACTCTTTATTGTTGCGCTCGATCTCCCTGCGCACCTTGTCGTGGATGGAATGTTCCATCTCCAGCAACTCGGTCTCGCGGATCAGGAGTCGCAGGAGTTTTTCCATGCGGTCCTCGGGGTTGACCAGTTCGAGAAGTTCCTGCTTCTCGTTCAGTTTCACCTGGACGTGCGAAGAGACGATATCCGCGAAGAGAAAGGGATCTTCCACGCTGACCAGGGAAAAGGCGATTTCCACCGGCAGCTTCGGGTGCAGGTTGACGTACTTTTCGAACTGCTCGAGCACGGCGCGCCGCAACGGTTCCGTCGCGGCGCTCGGGTCTCCGTCATAGCCCACCGGGATGACGTCCGCGGCCAGGTAGTCGTCGACGTGGGCGTACTCCTGCACCAACGCGCGCACGTTGCCCTCGATGAGCACCTTGGTGGAGCCGTCCGGGAGGCGGATCATCTGGATCACCCGGCAGAGCGTGCCCATCGGATACAGGTCGTCGGGGCCCGGGTCCTCCAGCAGGGGGTCCTTCTGCGCGACGACGAGAATGCTCTTGTCGTTCAGGGAGGCCTCCTCCACGCTTTTCAGGGAGCGCGGGCGGCCGACGAACAACGGCGCGATGACGCCCGGGAAGATGACGACGTCCCGGACCGGCAACACGGGAAGCACGGGCATCAGGCAACCTCCCTGGAATGTCTCTCCCGAAGCTCCGGCTCCCCTTTGCCGTTGATGAAATCTGCGGTGATGACGATTCTGCCGATCTTCTGCGCCCGCGAAGGCAGGTCGAACATCAGGTCGATCATCGCTGTCTCGAGGATGCTGCGCAGGCCGCGCGCACCCGTCTTCTGCTCCAGCGTGCGCTCGGCGACGGCGTCCACCGCGTCGTCCGTAAAGGCGAGCTCCACGTCCTCGAGGGAGAAAATGCGCTGGTACTGCTTCAAGAGGGCATTTTTCGGCTCGCGCAGGATGCGCACCAACGTCTCGTGATCCAAACCGTCCATGGGAACGCAGACGGGTAGCCGGCCGACGAACTCGGGAATGAAGCCGTAGGCGGTCAGGTCGGAGGGCTGGATCTCCTTCAGCAGCTCATAGCTGCTCTCCCCCTGGTTGCTCAGGATCTCTCCGCCGAAGCCGATCATTTTCTTGTTGACGCGCCGTCCGATAACCTGTTCGAGGCCGTCGAAAGCGCCCCCGCAGACGAACAGGATATTGCGCGTGTCGATCTGCACGAAATCCTGGTTCGGGTGCTTGCGCCCGCCCTTGGGCGGAACGTTGGACACCGTCCCCTCGAGAATGCGCAGCAACGCCTGTTGTACGCCCTCGCCGGAGACGTCCCGGGTGATGGACTGGGACTCGGATTTCCTGGAGATCTTGTCGATCTCGTCCACGTAGATAATACCGTGCTCCGCAGCCTTCGGATCGTAATCGGCCGCCTGCAACAGGCGGACAAGGATGTTCTCGACGTCCTCTCCGACGTAACCCGCCTCCGTGAGCGTGGTGGCGTCCGCCATGGCGAAGGGCACCTTGAGGAAGTTGGCCAGCGTCTGCGCGAGAAGCGTCTTGCCGCAGCCCGTCGGGCCCAGCAGGAGCACGTTGCTCTTGGGCAGCTCGACCTCTTCCTTCGAGCCCGAGGCGATGGCGCGAATCCGCTGGTAGTGGTTGTACACGGCAACCGATAGGACCTTCTTGGCGCGCGTCTGCCCGATGACGTACTGATCGAGGTACGCCTTGATCTCCTCGGGTTTCGGCAGTTTCTCCTGCGTCGAGGGGAGCGGCTCTCCGGCGGCGGCCGTCGGGGCGTCCACTTCCTCGCGCAGGATCATGTTGCACAACTGCACGCAGTCCGTGCAGATATACGCGCTCGACCCTGCGATCAGGCGCGGCACCTCGTCCTGGCTCTTGCCGCAGAAGGAACAGCGCACCTTCCGCTTGCGTCCGTCGCCGCCGTTGCCTTCGTATGGAAACATTTTACCCGTCACGCTCCCGCGAAACCGTTCAACGTTTCTCGATGACCTTGTCGACGAGGCCGTACTCGACCGCCTCGGCGCCGGACATGAAGAAATCGCGATCCGTGTCCCGATCGATGCGATCGAGAGGTTGGCCGGTGTGGTGTGCCAAAATGTCGTTCAGCACCTTTCTGGTGCGCAGGATCTCCTCCGCCTGGATCTTGATGTCGACGGCCTGACCGCGCGCGCCGCCGTGCGGCTGGTGAATCATGATGCGCGCGTTGGGCAGCGAGATCCGCTTGCCCTTGTCCCCGCCCGCGAGCAGGACGGCCGCCATGCTCGCGGCCTGCCCGGTGCAGATCGTGGAGACCGGACACTTGATATACTGCATGGTGTCGTAGATGGCCAGCCCGGAGGTGATGACGCCGCCGGGGCTGTTGATGTACAGAAACACGTCCTTGTCGGGGTCCTCGCTCTCCAGAAAGAGAAGCTGGGCCACGACGAGGTTGGCCATGTTGTCCTCGATCTCCTGCCCGATGAAGATGATCCGATCCTTGAGCAGACGGCTGTATATGTCGTAGGACCGCTCGCCGCGGCCCGTCTGTTCGACGACGATCGGGACGAGATAGGATGCGGGATGTATTCTCTCTTCAGTCATGCGATATCCTGGTTACTCCTTTTCGTTGTCCGGCGGCCTCGTGCGCGCCGCCTATGATTTTTCCCCGTCCGCCTCCGCGGCGGACGGCGCC
>DAIRUD010000263.1:0-3619 GCA_036803565.1 Synergistaceae bacterium
CATGGTGATTGCGGACGGCGGCATCCGCTACTCCGGCGACATCGTGAAGGCGCTGGCGGCGGGGGCCGACTGCGTCATGATCGGTTCCCTCTTCGCCGGGACCGAGGAGAGCCCGGGCGAAGCGGTGATCTATCGAGGGCGATCCTTCAAGAGTTATCGCGGCATGGGGTCGCTCGGCGCGATGAAGGGCGGCTGCAGCAAGGACAGATATTTCCAGGAGGGGATGGCGGAGGAGAAGCTCGTCCCGGAGGGGATCGAGGGGCTCGTGCCGCACAAGGGCTCGCTGAGCGGCATCGTCTACCAGATGATCGGCGGCATCCGTTCGGGTATGGGATACGTCGGGGCGAAGACGATCGAGGATCTGCACAAACATGCCAAGTTCATCCAGGTGACGCCCGCGTCCATGAAGGAAAGCCACCCGCACGACGTCGTCATCACCAAGGAAGCGCCGAATTACGCGGTGGAATAATTCCGTCCGCTGTACTATAATCGGGACAACCGCCCGACGGAGGGGAGAGGAGGAGGTCGCATGGCGTTGCTCGGCCTGGGCATGCGGGAGCGCATGCTGGAATACGACAGCATCGAGCTCCTGCCGTCCCTGGAGGAGACGGTCCTCTTTACGGACACGACGATCCCCGATCTCGATGAGACCTTTGCCTCCGGCATGGACGATTGGTGGCCCGCTTTCATCTCCGATATGTACTTGTAACAATTTCGCAGGAGCATTGAATTTTTTTGAATTCGTGCTATAATGCGGTTACATTCTGCGTGGGCATGCGTGTGAAGAGTGGGCTTTCCCACTCTTCGTTTTTTGTATGCCGCGTTGCGGACGGATCGTGAGGCATATGGAAACGGGCAGGGCCGGAAAATTGAAGGAAATATTGCGTTCCGTCGTGGAGGGCCTGGGGTACGAAAGCGTCGGTATCGAGCTCTCCACCGGGCGATCGGGGCAGACGTTGCGGATGTATATCGACGCCCCGCAGGGCGTCGGGCACGAGGAGTGCCGCGCCGCCTCGCAGGCGGTCATTCAGTTTCTCGATCGCTGCGAGGAGGAGGGGGCGCCCTGGTTTGCGGGGAAATATTTCCTCGAGGTCAGTTCGCCGGGGATCGAGCGCCCGTTGTTCACTCCGGAGCATTACCGGCGGTTCGTCGGCAATTTTGCCGCGATCGCCCTGCGCGGAGGAAAGAAGACCAGGGGCGTTATCGAGGGTTGGGACGAAGCGGGCGAAGCGGTTTTGCTCAGGCGCGAGGACGGTTCGCAGGTCGCGATACCGTTTGGCGGTATCCGCAGGGGCAATTTGCTCTACGTCCCGCAGGAGAACGGGAAAAAAGGCCGCAAGGACGGAAGAAAAGACGACGCAGCCGGATAATAAGATCCTCGCGACGCGGGTGCGGTTACGGCATTCGCACACGGGGATTTTGCGATAGGGCGAGGAGGAGTCGGTCATGCAACTCGGGAAGGATTTTGTCAAGGCGCTGAAGCAGATCGAGCTCGAAAAGGGGTTGCCGGCGGAGATCATCGCCTCGAGCCTCGAGGCGGCGATGGTGTCCGCGTATAAAAAATACAAAAACGGCAACCAGGATGTCGAGGTGCATCTCGATCTGACGAGCGGCGAGATCTCGCTGGCCGAGCGCTATCGGATCGTCGAGGAGGTCGAGAACCCCGACGCCGAGTGGACGCCGGAGCAGGCGCAGGAGCACGGTTTCGAGGATCTCGAAATCGGGGACCACGCCTACGTCGAGGTCTACCCGGAAAACTTCGGCCGCATCGCGGCGCAGACCGCGCGGCAGGTCATCATTCAGCGGCTGAAGGACGCGGAGCGCCAGCTCATCTTCAACGAGTTCGCCGACCATATCGGGGACCTCGTGCTCGGCACCGTGTTCAAGGCGGAGGGAGACCAGATCCTCGTTCGCGTCAACGACCGGACGGACGCGATCCTGCCGCGCGAGGAGCGCATCGCGGGCGAGTCCTATCTGCCGGGGGAGCGCAAGAAATTCCTCCTGCTCGACGTGCGGAAGACGACCCGGGGACCGCGCATCGTCGTATCGCGCACCCACCCCGGCTTGCTCAAGCGCCTTCTCGAATTGGAGGTGCCGGAGATCCGCGAGGGCACCGTGGAGATCCGCTCCATCGTGCGCGAGGCGGGCGCGCGTGCCAAGATCGCCGTCGCCTCGCTGGATATGAACGTCGACCCCGTCGGCGCCTGCGTCGGCAACGCCGGCGCGCGGATCAAGTCCATCAGCGAGGAGCTGGGCGGCGAGCGGATCGACGTGATCATCTGGAACAACGATCCGATGCAGTTCGTCCGCAACGCGCTCTCGCCGGCGAAGGTGGCGAAGATCGAGCCCGTCCTCGAGCAGGAGCATGCTTTGCGCGTCTATGTGCGGCAGGACCAGCTCTCCCTGGCGATCGGCAAGGCGGGGCAGAACGTCCGCCTGGCGGCACGCCTCACCGGTTGGAAGATCGACATCAAGGTGATCGAGCCCGAGCGCCTGCCGACGATTCAGGACCTGTTCGAGGACATCGTCAAGGTGTCGGGGGATTCGCTGTGGGAGGATCTTCCGAAGGATTGACCGCGCCGCGCAAACGTCCGAGACGCTGCGTGGGATGCGGTCGCGAGGAACCGAAAACGAAGCTGCTCCGCGTTGTCCGCGCTCCGGACGGGTCGATCGCGGTCAACGAGCGCGGCAAGGCTCCGGGAAGGGGCGCATACGTCTGCGCCGACAGAGCTTGCATCGCGATGGCCCGGAAGAAGAAGGCCCTGAGTAGGGCGTTGAAGCAGCCGGTGGAGCCGGAAATCTACGATCGGCTGGAGGAGCTCTGCGATGGCGGAAGCGATTGAGCGGGCGCTGTCGTTGCTCGGTATGGCGCGGCGGGCCGGAGCCGCATTGGTCGGGCAGGACCAGGTTCTTACGGCGCTCTCCGAAAGCGGGCGCGGCGGGCTTTTGGTGCTGCGGACGGAGGATTGCTCCGAAAACGTGCTGCGTAAACTGACGGCGCGCGTTCCGAAGAGCGGAAGCACATGTCGCACGATTCCCGGCGTTACGCGGGATACGCTGGGCAGGGCGTTGGGTGTCGGCAGTGCGCAGGTGGTCGCCCTTCCCGTCCGGAGCGGCTTTGCGAAAAAATTGACAGAACTTTTGCAACAGGGAGGGCGTTGCTTCGATGAGCAAAATCAGAGTATATGAATTGGCGAAAATGCTTGGGAAAAGCAATCCCGAACTCGTGGGGATCCTGAAAGACATGGGAGTGGAGATCAAATCCCATATGAGTTCGATCGACATGGACGTCGCGCAGAAAGTCGAAAGCGCATTGAGCGGCGCCGGCGGGGCGAAAACGGCGCCCGCGGCGACGGTGCCGGAAAAGGCATCGGAGGCCCCGGCTCCGCGGGTCCAGGAGGAGGCGCGCACGGTCGCGATCGGTCCGCAGGATACGGTCGGGGACATCGCCAAGGCACTCGGCAAAAAACCGGCGGACGTCGTGAAAGTCCTGATCGACGAGGGCTTTATGGTGCCCGCGAACACCGTTCCGGGGGAGGACATCCTCACCGTCCTCAGCATCGCCTTCAACTGCGAGTTCGTCCAGCAGGACAACGCGCCCGAGGCCGAGAAGCCGCAG
>DAIRUD010000264.1:0-3580 GCA_036803565.1 Synergistaceae bacterium
GGGAGACTTACCCAAACCCTTCTCCTTTTTGCATACCGTGGCAGATGTTCTCCAGCGTCAGGTTGTTCTGACTGCGGAGATCCTTGATGCGCGAGGCGAAAATAGAGAGATTCATTGAGAAAACCTCTTGACGTATTCCAATGCGGGGGAAATAGGATGATCGATTTCGTTATTGCTCTTGTTGGTTTTGTTTCGGATCGAGCATTTTCATTGCGCGCTCGTAATTTGCCTCGACATATTCCTCGATGTACTTTTTGAAAAATTCCGTTTGTGTCATATTATCCAAGGCAAGGATTGCCGAGAGTCTGCGATTGAGCTCGCCGTCTATGCGGATAGTGATGCCTACGATTTTTGGTTTCGTCTTGGGTTCGGTCGTACTTTTGGTCATTTTAACTCCCCCATTGATTGCTATTTATGATTATACAAATCTCATGCTTTCAGTCAATTCATAAGATAAATATTTAAAATATATGAAATGGCATCATTATGCATTGATGATTATATTGATTTATGATAAAAACACACAGAGAGAATGCTTGAGTCGAGTTGAGTTGAGGCGGCGGCGTTAGCAGGGACGCCGCCGGAGACAGTACGCATTTTTTTTCCGGAAACGCGCCCTTCGTATGTGCGGGGGGCGCGTTTGATTCGGGGTTGCGGCGTGATACAATGATGCACCGATTATCCGGTTTAAAAGACAATAATAAAGGTGAATGCAAAATGAGGATCGAAAAGGTCGACGACGACCGCAAGATGGATTTTGTCGAGCTGCTGCTTCTCGCCGACGAACATGTGAACATGATCGAGAAATATCTGTATCGCGGAGAAATGTTTGCTTTGTACGACGACGATGTGAAAGCGGTTTGTGTCGTGACAAAGGAGGAAGACGGCGTTTACGAACTGAAAAACATCGCCGTCCTCCCGCAGTGCCAACGGCAGGGGTACGGACAACGGCTTATTGCATTCGTTTGCGAACAGTATAAAGATTTCGGGGAAACGCTGTATGTCGGTACGGGATGCACCCCGGCGATCTTGGATTTTTACCATCGATGCGGCTTTGCGCCGTCGCACACGGTCAAGAACTTCTTCGTCGACAACTACGACCATCCCATGTACGAGGATGGCCGACAGTTGGTCGACATGATTTACCTGAAAAAAGATTTATAAATCGCTCTCGGCGGGCGGCGACACGGCGTCGTCCAGCGCGACGTCGATCAACTCGTCGTAGGCGGGGTGCGCGGTCTCCGCGTCGCCCTCGGCGAAGTCGACGGCGACGTAGGCGGACGTGGCGGCGGCGAGCATGGCGGGGTAGCGGGCGGAGAAGGAGAGGACGTCGCCGACGGCGACATCCGCCGCCTCGGTCACGTCGACGATCAGGTGGTCGCTGGAGGCGGTGACGATGTGGACGTCGTTCCGCAACGGCGTCAGGCGGTCGACGTTGACGTCCTGTCGGCCGATCGCCAGCAGGGCGCGGCGGCGCATGCCGCGGTCGATGAAGACGGGCTTCTCCCCGAACGCCTGCATGCCCAGCAGGCCGTCGGGGACGCTCGGCTTCTCGCGGCACTCCACCACCTCCGCGCGCACGACGACCGCGCCGCGCTCCAAATAGGGGATTTCGCGCGAAAAGGCGGTGTCGAGGCCGAGCACCAGCCCCTCGCAGGCGCGCAGTTGGTCGATCTCCGGCGGCGCGCCGTCCTCCTCGATCACCTTCAGACAGCAGGTGCCGCCGACGCTGATGTGCGGCAGGGCGTGTCCCAGCGCGTCCTGCGCCGTGTCGCGGTAGAGGACGAGGTCGCGGAACTTTTCCGGGGTGGGCAGGACGCCGGAGGCGCAGGCGAAGTTGGTCGCCACGCCGCTGATGCGCACGCCGCCGCGCAGGTTGCCCAGCGCCTTCCCCAGGCGGTGCAGTTCCTTGGGCCGGAAGCCCTCGCGCAGATCGCCGACGTCGATCATCAGCAGCACCTCGTGTGCGACGCCCCGGTCGGCGCAGATCTCGTCCAGCGCGCGGATGGTGGAGACCTCGGATTGCAGCGAGACGTCCGCCGCCAGCGGCAGGCCCGGCAGCTCGGAGGGCATGGCGATGCGCATCAGCAGGCGGGGGAGGGGGACGTTCGCGTCGCGGACCCTGCGCAGGTTGTCGAGCCTGCTGTCGGCGATGCCCGCGATGCCCGCCTCGGCGTAGACGCGCGCCAGGCGCGGGTCGCCCGCCAGGCCCTTGGTCACCCCCCAGACGGAGATGCCGCGCTTGCGGCACAGCTCCGCCGCCTTTCGCGCGTTGTTGCGGATCTTTGCCGCGTCGACGGTCATGATCGGATAGCACACGCCGAATCCCTCCCCGTCAAAGGTCGCCGAAGAGCGCCCGGATGAAATTTGTCGATAAGAGCACGGTCAGGACGACGAAGAGGATGATCGAGATGCTGAGCCAGAGGACGCGCCAGTCCTTCTCCTCGTCCTCGATGCGGCGGTAGAGGTAGATTGCGGGCGCGAAACCGAGGATGACGGCGGCGACGACGGCGAGCAGCAGCGGGACGAGGTTTTCCGCCGAGAACAGCATCGATCAACCCGTTCCGCCCGCGGAGAGCACGGCCGCGGTCAGCGCCTCGACGCCGCGCTGCATGTCCTGCGCGCTGCCGTAGCCGCGCCGCACCAGCTCGTTGGCGGCCAGGTACCAGACGCCCCACAGGTACTCGCCCTGCGGGTTCAGCACGCCCAGGGAGGCGTGGTAGGAACCGCCCGCCAGCAGGCGGTAGGAGAGGCTGCCGACGGCGTTGAGCATCAGCTCGTCGGGAGCGATGTGTTTCGTCAGCACGATGTTGCGCACCGTCATCTCGTTGTTCAGGTAGGAGTACACGGGGCCCCAGAGGCGGTCCTGCACCTCGTGCCTGCCGAGCTGCGCCTTCACGACCTCGATGAAGTCGCCCAGCGCCGAAAGGCACTTTTCGGCGTCCGTCAGGGGAACGTCGATCGCCGTCGGCTCCCCGGCCTCCGGCATGCGCAGGACGACGTTGGCGGCGAGGAGGATCATCACCGCTCCCCCCATTTTCGCCAGGCAGGAGAGCGTATAGTAAACCTCTCCGCCGCCCAGGTTGCCCAACGGCAGGCGATAGGGCAGGGCCATGAGGAGCATGATCGTGGCGTAGTTGATCAGCGAGACGAGGACGGCGGTCGCGCCCTCCAGGGGTTTGCCCGGGTACAGGAAGCGGATCAGGAAGGGGATGAGCAGGTTGCCCACGGCGGCGGCCGTGTAGCCCACGGCCAGGAAGAAGATCGAGAAGACGGTGTTCGGCGAATGCCGGATCAGCCCCGCCGCGATCCGGTGGCGATCGAACAGGACGTCGGCGAGCAGCAGCAGCAGCGCCGCCTCGCAGCTGAATATCAATACCCGTTTCGCTAGCTGTTTTCCATCCATACGCGTCCCGTCCGCAGAAAGATTTCAGGCTCATTTAACATGTGACGATTATACTATAAAGTCGAAGGAAATTGCCACTTCGCCGCAAAAAACGAAAGGCCGGGAGGCGCTGCGTCGCGGGCGGCGGGACGAGCTTGCGGCGAGACCCCCTCCCCGGGCGGTATGGGCCGCCCG